>DATAFJ010000242.1:0-35073 GCA_036257535.1 Vicinamibacterales bacterium
GCCGCGGGCTCGGTCCGGGTCTTGACCACGTCGCCCTCCTCGGTCACGGCCACCGGATCGAGGAACGGCATCATGGAGCGAAGCCGCGCCCCCACCTGCTCGAGCTGCTGCGCCCGCTCCGTCTTCCGCTGCTCGTTGAACCAGGGCCGGCCCTTCTGGTTCTCCGCGATCCAGTTCTTCGCGTAGGTGCCGTCGCGCACCTCGTCCAGCATGCGCCGCATCTCCTGGCGCGTCTCCTCCGTGACCAGCCGCGGGCCGCCCGTGTAGTCGCCGTGCTCGGCGGTGTCGCTGACGGAGTACCGCATGTAGTTCAGCCCGCCCTGGTACATCAGGTCGACGATGAGCTTCAGCTCGTGCATGCACTCGAAGTACGCGATCTCCGGCTGGTAGCCCGCTTCGACGAGCGTCTCGAAGCCCGCCTTGACGAGCGCGCTGACGCCGCCGCAGAGCACGGCCTGCTCGCCGAAGAGATCCGTCTCCGTTTCCTCCGAAAACGTCGTCTCGACGACGCCGGCGCGCGTGACGCCGAGTGCCGCGGCATATGACAGAGCAAGGGCCTTCGCACGGCCGCTCGCATCCTGGTGCACGGCGAGGAGCGCCGGTGTGCCGCCGCCCTCGGTGAAGAGCTCGCGCACGCGATGGCCGGGCGACTTCGGTGCGATCATCGCCACGTCGATTTCGGCCGGCGGCTGAATCGTGCCGAAGCGGATGTTGAAGCCGTGCGCGAACATCAGCAGCTTGCCCGCCTTCAGGTTCGGCGCGATGGCGTCGCGATAGAGCGCAGGCTGGCTCGTATCCGGCACGAGCACGACGATGACGTCGGCCCAGGCGCAGGCGTCGGCTGGCGTGGCGACCTGCACGCCTGCCTTGCGCGCACGCTCGCGCGACGCGCTCGTTTCGGGCAGCCCGACGCGGACGTCCACGCTGCTGTCGCGCAGGTTCAGCGCGTGCGCATGCCCCTGCGATCCATATCCAAGGACTGCCACCCGCTTGCCGCGAATCAGTGCGAGGTCCGCATCTTTGTCGTAATACACGGTCGCCATCTCAAACCTCCTAAACCCGCTTAGTCCCCAGTCCCCAGTCCCCAGTCCCTAGACTGAGTAAGCAATCTCGTCCCCAGCCTGCTCGATCTTTCCGTTTTCCGTCGTGCGCGACGCGACGCCCCGTACCATCGCGACGCGTCCGGTGCGCGCCATCTCGAGCACGCCGTACGGGCGCAGCATCTCGAGCAGGCCGTCCACTTTGTCTTCGGTGCCGGTGATCTCGATGACGAGCGAGTCCGGCGCGACGTCGACCACGCGCGCGCGGAAGACGTCGGCGAGCTGCATGATCTGGCTGCGCGTCTGCGCGGTCGCGGAGACTTTGATCATGGCCAGGTCTCGTACGACCGCGGCCGCGAGCGTCACATCCTCGACGCGGCGGACGTTCACGAGCTTGTCCAGGTTCGATCGCAGACGGGCCACGGCCGATTCGTCCGTGTCCACGACGAGCGTCATCCGCGACAGGCCCGGCGTCTCAGTGCGGCCGACCGTGACCGACTCGATGTTGAAGCCGCGCCGCCTGACGAGCGACGCCACACGGTTCAGCACCCCCGGCCGATCTTCCACGTGAACGACAAAGGTAGCTTGCATGTGTCTCCTTACACGTCAGCCGCTGTTTCGACGATCGGATTCGGCCGCCGAATCATGTTGTGCAGGTCGGCGCCGGCCGGCACCATCGGGTAGACGGTGTCCTCCTGCTCGACGCGGAAGTCGAGGAGCACGGTGCCCTCGTAGCGCCGCGCCGCTTTCACCGCCGGAACGACCGCGGCGCGCGTGCGGATCGTCTCGGCGCGAATCCCGTAGGCGGATGCCAGCTTGGCGAAGTCGGGATTGAGCAGCGGCGTCGCGGCGTAGCGCCGTTCGTAGAAGAACTCCTGCCACTGCCGGACCATCCCGAGGTAGCCGTTGTTGATGATCGCGATCTTGACGTCGATCCGCTCCTGCGCGATCGTCGCCAGCTCCGCCATCGTCATCTGAAAGCCGCCGTCGCCCGCGACGACCCAGACCTCGGCGTCTGGGCGGCCGACCTTCGCGCCGATGGCGGCCGGCAGCGCGAAGCCCATCGTGCCGAGACCGCCGGAGGTGATGAGCGAACGTGGCTCGTCGTGGTGGTAGTACTGCGCCTCCCACATCTGGTGCTGGCCGACGTCCGTCACGACGATCGCGTCTCCATTCGTCGTCTTCCACAGATCGTGGACGACGTGCGCCGCGTAGAGCCGGCCGTTGTCCGGCAGGTTCTGGATGTCGCGGACGGCGGAGTCGCCCTTGAGATCGTCGATGCGCGCCAGCCAGTCGGATACGGACGGTCGGCCGACCTTCGGCAGCCACGCACGCAGCACCGTCTGCAGATCGCCGACGATCCCGACGTCGACCGGGACGTTCTTGTTGATCTCGGCGGCGTCGATGTCGACGTGAATCTTGCGCGCGTTGCGCGCGTAAGTCTTGAGGTTGCCGGTCACACGATCGTCGAACCGCATGCCGAGCGCGATGAGGAGGTCCGCCTCCTGGATCGCCGTGTTGACCCACGCTTCGCCGTGCATGCCCATCATGCCGAGATTGAGCGGATGCGAAGCGGGCAGGCCGCCGATGCCGAGCAGCGTGACGGCGACGGGGATCCCCGTGCGATCGACGAACGCCCGGAGCTCGGTCGTCGCGTCGCCGAGCATGACGCCGTGGCCGGCGAGGATGAGCGGCTTCTTCGCGGCCGCGATGAGCTCGAGCGCATATACCGTCGCCGCGGGATCGGGCGGCGGCGGGGCAGGGCGGTGCTCCTGCGGCGCCGCTCCCTCCCAGTCGAAGTCGCACGAGCTCTGTTGCGCGTCTTTGGTGATGTCGATGAGCACGGGGCCTGGCCGGCCCGACTGTGCCAGGTGAAACGCCTCGCGGACCGCCGGCGCGACATCCTCGGCGCGCGTGACGAGATAGTTGTGCTTCGTGATCGGCAGCGTGATGCCGGTGATGTCGGTTTCCTGGAACGCGTCCGATCCGATGAGACGGCTGCCGACCTGGCCCGTGATGCAGACGATCGGCGACGAGTCCATCATCGCGGTCGCGATGCCGGTCACCATGTTGGTGGCGCCCGGACCAGACGTGGCAATCGCGACGCCCACCTTGCCCGTCGCGCGCGCGTAGCCGTCCGCCATGTGCGTCGCCCCCTGCTCGTGGCGGACGAGGATGTGGCGGATCGGGTAGTCGAGCATCGCGTCGTACGCGGGCAGGATCGCTCCGCCGGGATAGCCGAAGATGTCGGTCACCCCTTCACGCACGAGGCATTCCCAGAGGATCTGCGCGCCCGTCTTCTTGCTCATCCTGTCACTGCTCCTTCGGAGGCTGAGGACACCAGCCGAGCGTATTTCGCCAGGACGCCGGTCGCGTACCGCGGCGGAGGACTCTGCCATCCGCCCAGCCGCGAGCTCAGCTCCGCCGGCGTCACGTCCACGGCGATGCGCCGGTTCGCGATATCGATGTCGATCGAGTCGCCGTCGCGAATGCCGGCGATCGGGCCGCGGCGGACCGCTTCCGGCGCGACGTGGCCGACCATCAGCCCGCGCGTCGCACCCGAGAACCGGCCGTCGGTGACGAGCGCGACCGACTCGCCCAGGCCCGCGCCCATGAGCGCGCCGGTGACGGCGAGCATCTCGCGCATGCCGGGCCCGCCCTGCGGCCCCTCGTACCGGATCACGACGACATCGCCCGGCTTGATGCGACCTTCCTTGACGGCGGCGAACGCGAGCTCTTCGCTGTCGAACACGCGCGCCGGCCCGCGGTGGGCGAGCCGCGTGTAGCCTGCGACCTTCACCACGCAGCCATCTGGCGCCAGGTTTCCACGCAGGATGACGAGCCCGCCCGTCGGCGTGATCGGATTCGCGGCCGGCCGCACGACCTCCTGGCCGGGCGTTTCCTGCGCGTCGGCCGCTTCCTCACCGATCGTCCGCCCGCTAACCGTGGGGCTTGCGCCGCGAAGCGCGCCGATGTCGAGCAGCCGCCGCGCGACCAGGCGCGTTCCGCCTGCGCGGTAGAGATCCGTCGCGACGAACCGGCCGCCCGGCTTCAGGTCTGCGAGCAGCGGGACCGAGGCGCTGATGCGGTCGAAAGCTTCGAGATCCAGAGGCACGCCCGCCTCGCGCGCGATCGCGAGGAGGTGAAGCACGGCGTTCGTCGAGCCGCCGGTTGCGGCCACGGCGGCGATCGCGTTCTCGAACGCCGCGCGGCCGAGGATCGCGCGCGGCGTCAGGCGGCGGCGCACGAGCTCCACGACCTGCGTTCCCGCTTTGCGCGCAACATCCGCCCGCGCCGGATCGAGCGCGGGCACGCTGGCGCTGCCGAGCGGTGAGAGCCCGAGGAATTCGCAGGCGGCCGCCATCGTGTTCGCCGTGAACTGCCCGCCGCACGCGCCCACGCCGGGGCACGCTCGATCCTCCAGCGTCGTCAGCGCCGCGTCGTCAATCCGTCCGGCGGCGTGCGCGCCGACCGCTTCGTAGACGTCCTGGATCGTCACGTCGCGGCCGTCGACGCATCCGGGGGCGATCGATCCGCCGTAGAGCACGAGGCCCGGCAGATCCATCCGCGCCAGCGCCATCGCGGCGCCAGGGATTGTCTTGTCGCAGCCAACGAGCGCGATCACGCCGTCGAGCAGGTTGCCGCGCGCGACGAGCTCGATCGAATCGGCAATGACCTCGCGGCTGATGAGCGAGGTGCGCATGCCCTCGGTGCCCATCGTGATGCCGTCGGAGATCGAGACCGTATTGAACTCGAGCGGCGTAGCGCCGGCCGCGCGGATGCCTTCGCGCACGAAGACCGCAAGCTCGCGCAGGTGATAGTTGCAGGGGCCGATCTCGGTCCAGGTGTTGGCAATGCCGATGAGCGGGCGCTGCAGGTCCGCATCGGTCAGCCCGATGGCCTTCAGCATGGCGCGCGCGCCGGCGCGGGCCGGCCCCTGGGTCAGGGCCGCGCTGCGCCGGTTCGGTTCAGTGCTCAATGTTTGCTCCAGATAACAAAAAAGCCCTCATCCGTTGCCGGATGAGGGCCCCTGACTCGCCTGCGCGCTTCCCTGCGGCCTCATCCGGCATCTCGTCGGCTGGCGCCGACGATGACGCTGACGATAATCGGGCCGGCCTGAAGCGGGAGGGGGCGTCGCATCGCTCTCCCGTTATAACGGATTCTGGGCGGATTGCCCAAATGAATAGTATTTTGGATAAAATAACTCTTTCTTATCAGCTTTGAGCTCTGCGCTCTGAGCTGTGAGTCTGAGCCCTGAGTCCTGCGTCCTGAGCTTCGGGCCCTAAGGCCCGAGCCCCAAGCCCGGGCCCCAGGGCCCCCAAGCCCTACGCTATGATGCGGCCCGTGATGCGCTTGCTGAGAGAGCTCGCGCTCGATCTTCGTCACGCCGCGAGGTTTCTGCGGCGATCGCCCGGCTTCAGTTTCGCGGCGCTCCTGACGATGGCGCTCGCCATCGGCGCCAACACGGCCGTCTTCTCCGTCGTGTATGGCGTCCTCGCGCGGCCGCTTCCGTATCCCGGCGCGGATCGGCTCGTGCGCCTGTCCGAGGAGCATCCGGGCGGCACGCCGCTGATCGTCGAGGCCGTCCTCACCGATCTGACCTTCGATACCTGGCGCAGCCGGGCGAAGACGGTCGAGTTGTTCGCCGCGTACAGCGGTCGGGAATACACGCTCGCGAGCGTGGACGATGCCGATGCACTGCGGATCACCGGCGCGACCGTGTCGCCGTCCATCTTCGGTTTGCTGGGCGCGGCGCCTGCGGCGGGCCGGTTCTTTCGCGAGGAAGAAGCACTCGAAGGCGCCAGCGACGTCGTCGTGCTGAGTCACGGCCTCTGGCAGCGCCGGTTCGGAGGCCAGCCGTCCATCGTCGGTACGACGATGATGCTCGACGGCCGACCGCACGTGATCGCGGGTGTTGCGCCGGCCTGGTTCTACTTTCCGGATCACGACGCGGAGCTCTGGACGCCGTACGTCTTTCCGAAAAAGGACTCCGGCAGCGCGCGTCTGCTGTGGGCGCTCGCGCAGCTGAAGCCTGGCTTCTCGGCGGCGCAGGCGGCGGCTGAGGGTACGAGCGCAGCGCGTAGCGTTACGCGGCCGATGGCAGCGGAGCTGCTCTTCGGGAAGGGTGGGCCCGTCGAAGTTCACGTGCGGCGTCTGGCCGAGGAGATGACCGGTGACGTGCGTCCCGCGCTCGTCGCGCTTACCGTGGCAGTGGCGTTCGTGATGCTCATCGCCTGCGCCAACGTCGCGAGCCTCTTCCTCGCGCGCGGCGTCAGCCGCGAAACGGAGCTCTCGATTCGCGCGGCGCTCGGCGCCGGGCGCGGCCGTCTCGTGCGCCAGCTTCTCACGGAGAGCCTTGCGCTCGGCCTCGCGGGCGGCCTGCTTGGCCTCGCCGTCGCCTGGCTGCTGTCGGGTGCGTTTCCTGCCTTCGCGCCGGAGAGCTTCCCGCGCCTCGAGGACGTTCGGGTCGACTGGCGCGTGCTTGGGTTCGCCCTGGCGGTGTCGCTCGCAGCAGGCGCGATAGCGGGCGTCCTGCCGGCGCTGCGCGGCGCGCGCTCCGGGCCGGCCAACGCGCTACGCGCCGGAGGCGACCGCGTCGCGTCGCAGGGCGAACGGGTCCGCGCGCTTCTTCTGGCTGGCGAGGCCGCGCTCGCCGTGCTGCTGACGATCGGCGCGGCGCTCGTCGTGCGGAGCTTCACGACGCTCGTCAGCGTCGATCCCGGATACGACGCGCGCAACGTTCTCGCCGCGCGCGTTTACCTCTCGGGGCCGAACGCCATCAAGATCCCCGGACCGTTTGTCGAATCGCTGGTCGATCGGATTCGGGCCGCGCCGGGGGTCGCCGCCGCCGGCGCCGGCAACATGGCGCCCCTCGGCGATGCGAGTTTCGTGTCCGGCTTCACGGTGTCGCCATCAGGGCCATCCGGCCAGCCGGTCGTCGCACGTTCGCTTCAATACGTCGTCACCCCCGGCTACGCCGAGGCGCTCGGCCTTCGGCTGCATGAAGGACGGCTGTTCCGTCCGCAGGATGGCAAGGCCGGACCCGAGGCGATGATCGTCAACGAGTCGTTCGCGCGCACGTACTTCAATGATGGACGTCCGGTCGTCGGCCGCAGGTACACAGGCATTCTGGGCAGCGACGATACGGTGACGGAAGTCGTCGGCGTTGTCGCAGACGTGCTCAAAGACGGACTGGATCAGGAACCGCAGCCGGAAAACTACCTGGCCATGAGCGGCCAGCATGGAATCCGTCGCGTGGTGAACCTCATCGTCCGGACAACCGGCGATCCGGCCGCGTTCGTGCCGACTCTGCGCGAAATTGTCCGACAGGTGGATCGCCAGGCAGCGATCGGCGAGACGGCGCCGCTGGCCGACCAGGTCGCGAGGTCCGTCAGCGAGCCTCGGCTGGGAGCGATGGTGCTGGCGGCTTTCGCAGGTCTTGCGCTTGCGCTCGCCGCAACAGGTCTTTACGGCGTGCTCTCGTACAGCGTGTCGCAGCGCCGGCGCGAGATCGGCATTCGCGCGGCGCTGGGGGCGTCCCGAGGGGCGCTTCTGTCAATGGTGATTCGCCGCGGCCTCGCGGTGACGGCCGTCGGCGCAGTCGTCGGGCTCATCGCCGCAGCCGGAGCGACGCGACTGATAGGGCACCTGCTTTTCGGCATCACGCCGCTCGACGCGCAATCGTTCGTGGCCGGGCCTGTGCTGCTTCTCCTCGTCGCGCTCCTGTCCGCCGCGCTTCCGGCTCGCCGGGCCGCGCGTGTCGATCCGGCCGAGGCGCTGCGAAGCGAGTAATCGCGTCCGCGGCTAAACGACCGCGACGGATTGCTCGCGCTCGGCCTGCAGCGCGGCCAGTCCCTCGACGAGGTCCTGCACCAGGTCGCTTGCGTTCTCGCATCCCGGCGACAGGCGGATCAACGTGTCGGACAGTCCCAGCTTGGCGCGCTCGGCTGGAGGTATCGACGCGTGCGTCATCCGCGCTGGATGGCAGAGGAGCGCCTTGACGCCGCCGAGGCTCTCACCGAGCGTGAAGAAGCGCCGCGACGAGACGAAGCGAACGACTTCGTCGACGGTTCCGTCCAGTTCCACCGATACCATTCCGCTGAAGCCGGTCATCTGACGCCTGGCGATTTCGTGGCCCGGATGGGTGGGAAGACCGGGGTAGTAGACCTTGCGGACGAGCGGATGGCCGTTCAACGCGTGCGCCACGGCTGCCGCGTTCTCGGCGTGCCGAAGCATGCGCAGCTCGAGTGTCTTCAAACCCCTAAGCGTCAGCCAACAGTCGAACGGAGAGGGAACGCCGCCGGCCGCGTTCTGCAGGAACGCGATCGGCTCGAACACCGCCTTGTCGCGCGCGAGCACGGCGCCCTGGATCAGGTCCGAGTGACCGGCGAGGTACTTCGTCACGCTGTGCACGACGATGTCGGCGCCGAGCGAGAAGGGCTGCTGGAAGAATGGCGTGGCGAACGTGTTATCGACGACGAGCAGCGTGCCATTCTCGTGCGCGATGCGGGCGATCGCGGCGATGTCGCAGACGAGCAGCCGCGGGTTCGTCGGCGATTCGATCCAGACCAGCTTCGTCTTTGGCGTTAGCGCACCGCGGACCGCTTCGAGATCGGCCGCGTCCACCTGACGGATCACACAGCCGAGCGGCTGGAACACGCGATGCAGGAGTCGGTACGTGCCGCCGTACACGTCATTCGACGTCACGATCTCGTCGCCCGGCTTCAGGTATGCCTGCAGCACGGCGTTTTCGGCCGCGAGGCCGGACGAGAAGACGGAGCAGTGCTCGACCTCTTCGAGATCGGCGAGCACCGCCTCGAGACGCACGCGCGTGGGGTTCCGCGTGCGGGTGTAATCGAAGCCCTTGTGGATGCCCGGCTCGTCCTGCTCGTACGTCGAGGTCTGGAAGATCGGGGCGATGAGCGCGCCGGTCTCAGGCTCCGACGGCTGCGCTGCGTGAATGGTCCTTGTCGCGAACTTCATAACGTCTCCTTCATTTAGCTGCCGTGGGGCCCCACCCCCCGGCCTGCCACGCCTCGCTCACGCTCGGCGCGCTGATTCCTGCATCGTTCCGGTATCCGGACACCAGTGTTGAGGTCCTCTCGATGTCAAGGCTATGCACACGGATTGGCAGCCCGGCTTGCGCTGCTGCTTCGATTGCGGCGCTCTGCACAACGCCGCAGCCGCGATGCGCTCTGAGGAGCGCCTCGTCGTAGGTCAGCGCCGAAATGTGTTGCGCGTCCGAGTCGAACGCCGGGTCGGCAGTGAAGTAGCCGGGAACGCCTTTGATCAACTCGCATTCAGTCGCGCGGAGCGCGATGGCGAGGAGAACGGCAGTCAGGTCGGATCCGCCGCGGCCGAGCGACACGATCGAGTCGCCGTCCCCTCGAGCCAGGAAGCCGGGCACTACGACAATCCGATGCGTCCCGAGCGCTGCGGTGAGCCGCAGAAGATTGATGTCGTACGACCCTCCAGGCTCGTATCTCAATCCCGTCTCGTGCACGTTCAGACCAACTGCAACGACGCGTCTGGCCTGAAGCGCAAGAGTAAGCAGCGCGACCGATCGCAGTTCGCCCGTCGCCCACAGCAGATCGAGCGCGCGTGCGTCCGGATTGGAACCGATCGATTCGGCGAGCGCCAGAAGACTGTCCGTCGCGCCGTGCTCGGCGGAGACGACCACGACCAGCTTTAACGACGGATTGTCAGCGAGCCGACACGCAAGTGACGACGCGGCGCGCGGGAAGGCGTCGAGCCCGGTCAGCACCGATCCACCCAGCTTGATGACTGCGGCCATCAGGCCTCCAGCGCCCGCACGGCAAGCGTGCGCGTGGCACCCGCCGCGGCCGACGATCGCAGCGCCGCATCGATCGAGTGGCGAGACGCGCGCTGCGTCAGCGCCCAGAGCGTCTCGCCGTCGCTCTCCTGCGCTGCGTGCGTGCGGCCGAGCCACACGCCATGACTCGCGAGGAGATCGCTGAATGCCGACCAGTCCGGTGCGGCGGCGGGGAAGGACCAGCGGAGGAACCAGCGAGCGCTGGGTGCGACGGGTGTGGTTGGCGCTCGGTTCACGGCCAACTTGGCCCGGCTAAAGCCGGACGCTACTCGATTGGCCTTTTCGCTCACCGTCTCCACGACATCATCGAGAATGGTCGCGGCGGTGACGTCGGGGCCGGCGCCAGGACCCGCGAAGAACAGACCGCGAACGAACCGGCCATCCAGCCTGATCCCATTGAGCGCGCCGTCGACTGACGACAGCGCGTTCGAACCGTCGAGAAACGCCGGACCCACGAACGCTTCGATCGCGCCCGTTGTGATCGACGCGTGGACGACCGGCTTTAGACGTCCGCCGAACTGCCGCGCCACTTCCAGATCGCGCGTCTCGATGCCGCCGATCCCGCTTGTCTCGATGGCATCACGATCGATCGAAGCGATGCCGAGATGACGGAGCAGCAGGACCAGCTTTTCAGCGGCGTCCCGTCCCTGGATGTCCGCGCTGGGATCGGGCTCGGCGAGACCGAGCGTCTGCGCGCGGCCGAGCGCGTCGCTGAACGACAGCCGATCGGCTTCCATCACCGACAGGATGTAGTTGCTCGTGCCGTTCAGGATCGCCGCGACGCGGTCCACCGCGCGCGCCAGCGGCCGGCCGCCGAACGTGCCGATGAACGGGACGCCTGCCAGCGCGCTCGCCTCGTAGCGCAGCGACGTCCGGCCTCTCGCGGCGGCCGCCGACAGCTCGTCGCCGGCGGCGGCCAGCAGCGACTTGTTCGCGGTGACGACGGGCGTCCCGCGCTCGAGGAGGGCCGTGACGAGCGTACGCGCGGGCTCTACGCCGCCGAGTACCTCGACGACGACGTCGTAGCGGCCTTCGAGGAATTCCTCCGGGTCGTCGACGAGCGGGATCGGCGCGCGCTTTCCGTCGACGGCTCGCACGAGCGCACGTTCGCACGAAAAGGAGAGGCCCGCAGCCTCGATCCAGGGCGCGGCTGCCTCGGCGGCACGGACCGTCGCCCGGCCGATGCAGCCAAATCCCAGCAGTCCGATGTGCACGCGTTCGGTCATTCGATTCTGCGATGAGACGCGATGGTCGAGGACTCGACCAAACGGGTCTTATCTGTCCCGTGTACCGGGCAGGACTTAGCACCTTGGTTCAAGGACCAGGTTGCTGTGGCGTCGTCGGGCCTGTTCCCTCAGCCACTCTGGATAAAATGCCCGCGGCGTGCGCGAGCATGGGACACCATAGCCCAGGCCAGTGGCACTGTCAACATCTACGTATGTGGATTCATGGACTCGCATTGTCGGCTCTGCTGCTTCAGCCCGCTCCGGCGCCGAACGCGGCGCCGGCGGAGCTCGTCACGGAGGTGGCCAAGCTGCGCTTTTACAGCGCTTTCTGGCCCAACCTCCACCACACGCTCTACGTCGCCGCCTGGGACCGCCGCGAGGGCAGGCCAGGGCCACGGCGGCTCGCCGGCAAGCTGGCTGAGCCGCTGACGGGAACGCTGACCGAGGAGGAGCGGGCCGCATGGGACGCGGCGGTCGACTACTACGACCGCGAGCTCGCTTCGCGCAGCCTGCTCTTCGACGAGCGAATGTCGCGATCGATCAGACGCGCGATGATTGCGAGTCCGGACGTCCCCGGTTCGGGTCTCGATCCGCAGCACCAGAAAGTCCTCGACGGGGCCGCGCCGGTCTATCGCAGGCACTGGTGGCCGTTGCACGACAAAGCGAACCGGGCATGGATCGCCGACGTCGCGCCGCGCGTCGATCAGATCGCCAAAGAAGTCGTTCCGAGGCTCGCGGACTTATATCGGACGCCATGGTTCACGGAGCCGGCGCGAGTGGACGCGGTCCGGGCCGGCACCTGGCAGGGGGCCTATACGATGGTGCGGCCGGCTCACGCCACGATCTCGAGCGGCGATGCCGATAACGCCGGTTGGGACGGCGCCGAAGTCGTCTATCACGAGTTGTCGCACCCGCTCGTGCTCGAGCTCCAGGACATGATCGATGAGGAAGCGCGCGCGCAGGGCAAGCGCGCGGGTTCGCTCTGGCACGCGGTCCAGTTCGTGATGACCGGCGAGGTCGTCCGGCAGGCGCTCGCCGCCAGGCAGATCGAGTTCCAACCCTACGTCTATCGAAACAACCTGATCGACGGCGAGTGGAAGGCCTTCAGGGCGCCGATCGAGCAGGAGTGGATGCCGTACGTGAACGGCAAGCGTTCGTTCGAGGAAGCGCTCAAGCGGCTCATCGCCGCGATCTGAGGTTAGCTCCGCTACAATTCCCGCATGGTTGCGACCTTGAGATCCGTCAGCGTTGTCGTCATCGTTCTCGTAGCCGGCAGCGTCGGCGCGCTGGCACAGCGCACCGAGGTCAGCCCCGCGGGCGATCCCGCCCTCGCCCGGCTCGCCGCGGAGTTCTCGCGCCTCGCCGAAGCGGCCGGAGGCCCTGTGGGCGTGACGGCCACGCACGTCGAGACCGGCCGGTCGGTGTCGCTCCGCGGCGCCGAGCGGTTTCCCATGGCGAGCGCCTACAAGGTTCCCGTCGCCATCGAGGTGCTGCGCCGCGTGGACGCGGGCGAGCTGCGGCTCGATCAGATGGTCACCTTCGAGCCGTCCGACATTCACCCCGGGAGCGGCACGATCAGCGAGCTGTTCAACAAGCCAGGGCTCGCGCTTTCCGTGCGCAATCTTCTCGAGCTGATGCTGCTCATCAGCGACAACAGCGCGACCGACGTGTGCGTGCGGCTCGCCGGCGGACCGGAAGCGGTCACCGCGAGAATGAAGGCGATCGGACTCGATGCCATCGACGTGAGCCGGCCGACCGTCACGCTCATCGCGGACCATTCGGGAGTGCGCCTGCCGCCAGAGCCGCAGTGGACGATCGAATCGCTCGACGAGCTCCTGAACGGGGTTCCGGATGCCGACGCGCGCCAGGCCGCCAACCAGTTCGACAAGGATCCGCGCGACACGGCCACGCCGCAGGCGATGACGAAGCTCCTGGTGCGGGTCCACCAGCTCGACCTGCTCCAGCCCGCCTCGGCCGAGCTGCTCGTCGACATCATGCGACGGTGCCGGAGCGGCGCCGCGAGATTGAAGGGGCTGCTGCCGGCCGAGACGGTCGTCGCGCACAAGACAGGAACCATCGGCGGGACCACGAACGACGTCGGGATCATTACGCTGCCCGCCGGCGCGGGTCACGTCGCGATCTCGGTGTTCGTGAAGTCTTCGTCGAAGCCGATTCCGGCGCGCGAGCGGGCCATCGCGGAGATTGCGCGGGCGGCGCACGACTTCTTCCTGTTCAACCCATGACCAATCTGAAGCATGGGCTCCGCAATGCGATGCGGCTGAGCCGGCACCATTCCGGCTTCGTCGCGCTCATCGTCGTCATCCTCGCCCTGGGAATCGGATCTACCGCGGCGGCCGTCAGCGTAGCCTCGAGTGTCCTCTTCAGTCCGCTCCCGGTCGCAGATGAGTCTCGACTCGTTCTGATCACGAAAACGCTCTCCGGTGGGCCGACGCTGATACCGTTCTCGTACGCCGAGATTGCCGCCTGGCGCGACGCGTCTCGTACGGCGGAATCCGTGGCCGGCGTCCAGTACGACGGTGCCTGGCCCTGGCCGGCCCAATACCGCGATCGCGCGCTGACCTTGACGGGGGCGACTGTAACCGGCGATTTCTTCGCGACGCTCGGTGTGCAACCGGTTTTCGGTCGGCTGCTGGAGGCCGAAGATGCAAAGGTAGGGTCCGACGAGGTGGCCGTGCTCGGCTACGGCGTGTGGCGGCGCCAGTTCGGTGGAGACCCGGCCGTCATCGGTCAGCGCCTGCGTCTGAACGGACGTGCGGCGATGATCATCGGGGTCGCGCCGAGCGGTTTCGCGTTCCCCCAAGGAGCGGAAGTCTGGCAGCCGCTCATCGCCGCGCCGGACGCATTGCAGGAGGGATGGTTCACGCTGCTCGCGCGCCTGAAATCCACCGCCACTGTGGCGCAGGCCAGCGACGAGGCCTCGGCGCTGCTGAAGCAACTTCGCCCGGTGGCACCCCCAGGGTCCCCTTCGAGTATTCGCACGAGCGTCGTGTCGCTGAAGGATGCGATCGTCGGAGACGTCAGGCCGGTGATGGGGTTGTTCGTCGCTGCGGCCCTTCTCTTGTTTCTGGTTGGCTGCATCAACGTGGTGATTCTTCTGCTCGTGCGCGGCACCGAACGCGCGCGCGAACTCTCCATCTGCGCGGCGCTCGGCGCAACGCCCGGGGCCCTCATTCGACAACTACTCGGCGAAACGACGCTGTGGGCGGCTGTCGGCGGCGCACTCGGCACCGTCGCGGCGTACTCGCTACAGCGGTCGCTCGTTGCCGCCGCTCCCGCAGACATTCCCCGACTGGACAGCATTCACTTCGACGCTCGAACGCTCGCGTGGGTCGGCGCCGGCGCGCTCGTGTCAGCGGTCGTCGCGGGCCTCGCACCGGCGTTGTGGACCGTTCGGTCCGCGCTATTCATTAGATTGCGAGGAACCGGCGCCGATGCGTCCTCGCTCCCTCGCGCTCACGCGGGCCGTCAGATGCTCATCGCCGCACAGCTCGCGTTCGCGCTGCTGGTGACCGTTGCGGGCGCGTTGCTTGTCCGGACGTTGCAGCAACTGCAAGCCGCCGAACTCGGCTTCTCTGCGCGGGAGCTCAGCGTGGCGCAAGTTCCGCTCGTAGGAACGGCGTATGACGATCCCGAACGGCGCCTGCGGGTATTCGAAGAGCTCGTCGCTCGCGTGCAGGGGGCTCCGGGCATCGCTGCCGCGACACCGGTGCTGTTGCGACCGTTCACGGGAAAGGATGGGTGGGACGCGACGTTTGCGCGGGAGGGGCAAGGGGCGGACGAAGCGGCCGCGAACCCGGGTCTCCATCTCGAGGCCGTGGCGCCCAACTACTTCTCGACGCTTGGCGTGCCGATCATCCGTGGCCGTGCGTTCAATGAATCCGATCGCAAGGGTGGGCTTCCCGTTGCCATCGTCGGCGAGTCGCTCGCGCGGCGTGCCTGGCCGGACGACTCCGCGGTGGGGAAGCGGCTCAAGTTCGGGGGCGCCGACAGCCCCGCCCCCTGGTTGACGGTGGTCGGTGTCGTGAGCGACTTGCGCTATCGTGATGTCAAGGCCCCGCCACCGGCGATCTACGTGCCATTACGCCAGTCGCCGTTTCCTCCCCGATTCCTGATCGTGCGGGCCAGCGCGGAGCGGATGCCCACTCTGGCCATTACCACGCAGGCGCTCAAGCAAATCGATGCGACCGAACCCGTAACAGAGTCGGCCACGGTCGACGAGCTCCTCGAGACGCAGTTCGCCGGTCCGCAATTCCACATGTTCGCGTTGAGCCTGTTCGCGCTCGTTGCGGCTCTTCTGGCTGGGGTGGGCGTGTTCGGGGTGCTCGGCGCTTTCGTGGCACAGCGCTCCCGCGAGGTCGGGCTCCGAGTCGCACTCGGTGCCAACCGTACGCACGTGCGTCGACTGGTTCTCTCGAAGATCGGGTGGCCCGTCGCGCTCGGCCTGATCGTCGGAACGTCTGCGGCCTTCGCGACGACGCCATTCCTGCGCCCGTTGCTGTTCCGCGTCAGCGCGTTCGACGTTTCGTCGTTCGTCGCAGGCTGGATCGTCCTGCTCGTGATTACGGCGCTTGCGTCCCTGATTCCTCTACACCGCGCCGCGCGTATCGACCCGGTCGTCCTCCTGCGATCCGAATAGTGACAAGGCGCAGGAGGCCGAAACCGGGAGGGGCCGGACGCAGTCCAATCCTATAGGCGCTCATGCGGTTCAAACTCAGCGGCATTGCAGCGGCGGGTGCGGTCGTCCTCCTGGCTTCAACGCTGGCGGCCGGCACCCGCGCGCCCGACCATATCGTCCTCGGCGCGTCGCTCTTCCGGGCCGCCTGGGCGTACAAGAACGACCGCGCGTGGCTCGACGACCAGCTCGCTCTGCTCTCCAGCCATGGATTCACGGCCATTCGCGCCCTCGGCGCGGTCGGCAAGCCGGACGAACCGGATTTCTGGGACGGCCGCGAGGTCGACTGGCGATGGCCGGACTACGACGCCGTCATCACCGGCCTCACCGACCACGCGTTCGATCGATATGGGATCCAGGTTCAATGGACCGTGTTTGGAGGCGCCCCATTCCCGGACTCGGGCGATCGGGAACGCCTGCTCGACCGGTTCCTCGCGATGTCCCGCGGACGTGAAGGAAAGATTCTCGCCTTCGAAATTGCGAACGAGTATCCGTTCAACGGCTTCGAAGGGGACGCGGGCCGCGAAGAGCTGAAGCGCCTCGCGCGCAAGATGAGCGCGGCCACGGACGTGCCCGTCGCGGCGTCGGCGCACGATCCGGAACTGTGCGGCCTCTACGAGGCCGCGGCCGTGGACATGGCGATGTTTCACTTCAATCGGACTCGCCCCGATCCGCCATGGAAGCTGGTGTCGGAGTCTGGTTGCAAAACGCTGGCGCCGATTCTCAGCAACAACGAGCCGATCGGTCCCGGCTCGTCGATCCGTTCGGAGTCGGATCCGAGCCGGCTCGTGACCGGCGCGGCCAACTCGTTCCTCTCCGGGATGCAGATCTACATCTTTCATAGTGGCCCGGGCGTCCGCGACGATCCGAACCACCCAGAGCGGCTCCGGCCATCGAAGCTGCAGGACCTGCCGGCGTCGGAATTGATCTTCCGCGGCTTCGAGGCGCTCACCAACTACCTGCCCGCCGACGTTCACACGTGGACGCGGCACCCGCGCGAGGACCCGGCGCACCCGTTCGCGATCGAAGGGTCCGTCGAATCGGCGCTCGCCGCATCGCGCGGCGCGAACTTCGTCGTCGTCTTGAGCGGCGCCCGCGGCCCGCTCGCGCTGACGGCGAGGCGCGCCGCATCGGTCGAGGTTCTGGCGCCGACGACGGGCGCGATTCTCAAGCGGCAGATCGTGAAGCAAGGCGAGCGGATCAGCCTGCAGGGGCTTCCGGCGTACGTGCTCGTTGATTTCTAGCGAACGCAAGAGTTAAACGAAATGCCTTGGGCATTAGGCATTGATAGAGGCACGCCGCTTGCTGACCTGCCGGGTGCATGCCGAAGGGTCGGGCGAGGGTCGGCTGCTCGGGCTGGCAGTACCGCGACTGGAAGGGGCGCGTCTATCCTGACGACCTTCCGCAGGCGCGCTGGCTGGAGTACTACGCCGGTCTCTTCGACACCGTCGAGATCGACAACAGCTTCTATCGCCTGCCGTCGCGCGAGACGGTAGACGGCTGGCGCGCGCGCGCCACGCGCGGGTTTCTGTTCGCCGTCAAGGCGAGCCGCTACCTCACGCACATGCGCAAGCTCAGGGATCCGCGCGATCCGCTGGACCTGCTCTTCGATCGCGCCAGACGGCTCGGTCCACACCTCGGGCCCGTGCTGTATCAACTTCCGCCGCGGTGGAAGGAGGATCGGGAACGCCTCGCGGAGTTTCTCGATGCGATTCCGCGAGACGTCCCTCAGGCAATGGAGTTTCGCGACCCGAGCTGGTATTCAGATCACACGTTTGCGGCGCTCGAACGATATGGCGTGGCGTTGTGCCTCCACGACATGCCGGATTCGATGCCGCCGCGCCAGGCGGTCGGGCCGTTCGTCTACGTGCGATTTCACGGCACGAGCGGAAAGTACGCCGGCCGCTACAGCGACGCCCAGCTTCGACAGTGGGCCGCGTGGCTGGCACGCGAGCTTCGGAAGGGACGCGACTGCTACGCGTACTTCAACAACGACCGTGAGGGGCACGCGGTCACGAACGCGAAGGCGCTGCGGTCGGCGATCGAGCGCGTCCTGTCGCGCCGGGCTAAGCCGTCGGGCGGTCGCTAACCGGAGCGATCCCGCCGAGCTCGAGATGGGTCTTCAGACGCTGAAGATCCTGCCGGATCTGCGAGCCTGGATCTTCGCCCAGCACCTTCGCGAAGAGCGCTCCCAGTTTTCCTCCGGGCGGATCGTACTGAAGACGTACCGTCACGCGGGTGCCGCCGTTCATCCGATCGCTGTCAAAGTTCACCGAACCGGCGCTCGTGATACTCGACCCGGGCAGCGAGCGCCAGGCGAGCAGCTTGCCAGGTTCGTCGTTGATGATCTCCGCTTCCCACTCGTAGGTGCCGAGGCCGTGCGCCCTGGCCGTCCAACGCGAGCGTCCGCCGCCGAGATCGACGACCGACTCGAGATGGCGCATCGCGCGCGGAAGGTTCTCGAGCGCGCGCCAGAATCGATATAACTCGTCGGGCGTCGCATGGATGACGATCGTTTCGTTGACGAGGACGCCGCCGCTGCCGCCGAGCGCTTCGCGCGTGTCGCCCGTTTGGCGGCGGCGCGAGCGCAGCAGTCCAACCGCGAGTCCGGCAAGTGACAGCCCGATCGCGGCGCCCGCGTATCGCTTCGTTCTCACTTTCATGTGGTTCCTCCCCGTCGCTGCGAGCGCTCGTCGCGCGTCTTGGCGCCGGCGGTCGGCGTCCACGACGGTGGATCGCTCGCGGGGAACGACGTGTCCGATTCGGAATCGACGCGATCGACGGCGCGCGACTTCCAGCCGCACACGTCCAGGGCCCGCTCGAGCCACGTGCGTGAGAGCGTCATGTCATGATGTCCCGTCAGTGCGCGCGCGGTGATCCCCGCGCCCGCCGCCGCCAGCGCGCTGCCGAACAGCCCCCCGCGCCGCAGGCCGTACGCGGCGACGAGCACTCCCCAGGCGCCGCACATCACCCGCTCCTGATCGATGCTGCGCAGCGTGTTATTGGTCCAGCTCGACTGTTCCCAGACGTTGCCAGGCGCCCGCATGGACGTCAGGTTTCGATGACTCGTGGTCATACGTTTGAGCACTCCTGCAAGCCGAAATTGCACAACCTGTGCCGCGGCGTGCGCTGCGGCTGAGTTAACATCCCGCCATGCGACGCTCGACGTTTCTCGCCGCGTGGGTGTTGTCGACAGCGGCTGCATCGCTCGCGTTCATCCAGCCCGCCTCCTTCGATCTGCTGATCGTCAACGGACGCGTGATGACCGGCTCCGGCGATCCCGCCGTGTCCGCGGACATTGGCGTTCGCGCCGGACGCATCGCCGGCCTCGGGCGGCTGAGCGGAGCACGCGCATCACGCACGATCGACGCCGCCGGCCGCGTCGTCGCGCCAGGCTTCATCGACGCCCACTCGCACGCCGCCGAAAGCATCACGCACCCCGACCTCCGCCAGGCGCGCCCGCTCGTCGCCCAGGGCGTCACGACGATCGTCGTGAATCCGGATGGCGGCGGCCCTGTTGACCTCGTAAGACAGCGAGCAGAGCTCGAAGCGGCCGGCACTGGCGTCAACGTCGCGCTTCTGATCGGGCACGGCGCCATCCGGACCGCTGTGCTCGGCGACAGCCCGGCGGCGCCGGACGATCGGCAGCTCGCCCGTATGCAGGAGTTCGTCCGCAACGCCACGCGCGACGGCGCGTTCGGGCTGTCGAGCGGCCTCTTCTACCTGCCCGGCGCCTACGCGAAAACCGAGGAAGTGATCGCACTCACCCGCGTCGCCGGCGAAGGCGGCGTGTACTCGAGCCACATCCGCGACGAGGCGGACTACAACGTGGGCGTCGTCTCTGCCGTCGAGGAGGTCATCCGGATCGCCGAAGAGGGAAGGGTGACGGGCATCGTCAGTCACATGAAGGCGCTCGGCCCTGCCAGCTGGGGACTGTCAACCGTGATGATCGACCGCATCGACAAAGCACGCGGGCGCGGTGTGCAGGTCTTTGCCGATCAATATCCCTACGAGGCGTCGTCGACCTCACTCGGCGCCGCGCTGCTGGCGCAAGCAGGAAAGGACGACGCGCCCGATCGACTGACCGTCGTGCGCGAGAACCTGCGGCGCCGCGGCGGTCCGGCATCGATCGTCATCGCGTCGTTCGAGCCCGACCGTTCGCTCGAGGGAAAGAGCCTCGCTGAGATTGCAGCCGCTCGGGGAAAATCGCCCGAGGAAGTGGTGCTGGACATCCGCGCGCGCGGCGATGCATCGATCGTCTCGTTCAACATGTCCGAGGAGGACATCGAGCGCATCATGCGTCAGAGCTGGACGATGACGTCGAGCGACGGGGCGCTGACGCTGCCGGGCGCGGGCCGGCCGCATCCGCGCGGCAACGGCGCGTTCGCCCGCAAGCTCGCGCGCTACGTGCGCGACCGCCGCACCATCTCCCTCGACTTCGCGATCCGGTCGATGACGTCGCTCCCCGCGACGGTCTTCGGCATGAAGGATCGTGGGCTTCTTCGTAAAGGCGCCTCGGCCGACGTCGTCATCTTCGATCCGGCGGCGATGCAGGACCGGGCCACGTACACCGACCCACATCAGCTCGCGACGGGGATGGACTTCGTTCTGGTTAACGGCCAGGTCGTCGTGGATCAGGGCCGTCTTACCGGCGCCTTGCCTGGGCGGGTGCTGCGTCGGTAACTGTCAACGGCTGGCGGAGGGGCCTGGGCCTGGGGCTTGGCGCTTGGGGCCCGGCTGGACCAAGGCGTCGTTCGCGTAGGAAACATGCGGAGCAGGCCATTATGCATCATGAAAAACGCTGCGCAGGCCTGCGACGGGCGGTGGGGATGGGGGTCCCCACCGCGCGTTCTGACGACGATAAGCCGGCGCAGCGTTTTTCCGGGCTGCGGAGCGTTTCCGGAGCGAATGACCGACTCGCTGGGTTCGGTTGACATCAACCCGTCAATCCGGATATAAGGATGGAGTGCAGCCCGCGATTCTCGAGGATATGGCCGCTCTTGGCGACGCGATCAGGAGCCGCGTGCTCCTGGCGCTCGAGCGGCAGGAGCTCACCGTCTCGGAGCTCTGCGCCGTCCTGCAGCTGCCCCAGTCGACCGTCAGCCGGCACCTGAAAACCCTTGCGGACGCCGGATGGGTCGGGTCGCGGCGCGAAGGGACGAGCCGTTTCTATACCCTCGCGCTGAACGGCAAGTCCGCGGGAAAGGGCGGGCGGAACGGCGACGAGGCCCATGCGCGCAAGCTCTGGTCGCTCGTTCGGGATCAGGTGGCGGCAACCCCAGGCGCGGCGCAGGATGCGAGGCGTCTGGCCACGGTGCTGACGCGGCGCCGGACGGCTTCGCAGGCGTTCTTCGCATCGTCTGCAGGGCAGTGGGATCGCCTCCGTGCCGACCTCTTCGGCGCCGACTCCTCGCTGCGCGCGATTGCCGGCCTGCTCGACCCGGACTGGACGGTCGGCGACCTCGGCTGCGGCACGGGCCAGATGGCGGCGGCGCTCGCGCCGTTCGTGGGCCGCGTGATTGCCGTCGACGGATCGGCCGAGATGCTGCAGGCGGCGAAGCGGCGGCTGCGCGACGTCGAGAACGTCGAAACGCGGCGCGGCGATCTCGAGGCGCTGCCGATCGACGCCGGAACGCTCGATGCCGCCGTGCTCGTCCTCGTGCTGCATCACGTTCCCGCGCCCGAGAGCGTGCTTGCCGAAGCCGCGCGGGCGCTGAAGCCGGGCGGCCGCGTCATGATCGTTGACATGCAGCCGCACGATCGCGAGGAGTACCGCCAGCAGATGGGACACGTGTGGCTCGGCTTCGCCGAAGATCAGCTGCAGCGATGGATGCAGGCGGCCGGGTTCACGCAAACGAGAATCGTCGCGCTTCCCCCGGGCGCGCAGGCAAAAGGGCCGGGGCTGTTTGTTGCTTCGGGAATAAAGCAGGGGTAGCGCAGCCCCTTAGGGCTGCTTTGAGGAGATCGACATGACCACCGCCGTGAAAGAGATGCATGCGTTCGACGCCGCCGTGAAGGCGGGCCGCGTGCCGTACAAGGTTGCCGACCTGTCGCTCGCCGAGTTCGGGCGCAAGGAAATGCAGCTGGCCGAACAGGAGATGCCCGGCCTCATGGCGCTGCGCGAGCGCTACGCGGCCAAGAAGCCGCTCGCCGGCGTGCGCGTCATGGGCAGCCTGCACATGACGATTCAGACGGCGGTGCTGATCGAGACGCTCGCCGAGCTCGGCGCCGACGTTCGCTGGGTCTCGTGCAACATCTTTTCGACCCAGGATCACGCCGCCGCGGCCGTCGTCGTCGGACGGCCCGAGACGGGCGGCACGCCGCAGAACCCGCGTGGCATCCCGGTGTTCGCGTGGAAAGGCGAGACGCTCGAGGAGTACTGGTGGTGCACGCGCGAGGCGCTCGTCTGGCCGGACGGCAGCGGCCCGACGCAGATCGTGGACGATGGGGGAGATGCGACGCTGCTCGTGCACAAGGGTGTGGAGTTCGAGAAGGCGGGGCGCGTGCCCGAGTTCGACGCGGCCTCCGAGCCGGAGGAGTGGGGCGTCATCCTCGACCTGCTTCGCGCGGAACTGAAGAAGAACCCGTCCGGTTTCCAGAAGATGGCTGCCGGGATGCGCGGCGTGAGCGAAGAGACCACGACCGGCGTGCACCGTCTCTATCAGATGGAAGCGGGCGGCACGCTGCTCTTTCCGGCAATCAACGTCAACGACTCGGTGACCAAGAGCAAGTTCGACAACATCTATGGATGCCGTCACTCGCTCGTCGACGGCCTCAACCGCGCCACCGACGTGATGCTCGGCGGGAAGGTCGCCGTGGTGTTCGGTTACGGCGAGGTGGGCAAGGGCTGCGCGCAGGCGCTGCGCGGCCAGGGCTGCCGCGTCATCATCACCGAGATCGATCCGATCTGCGCGCTGCAGGCGGCGATGGAGGGCTACGAGGTCAAGCGGCTGGAGGATGTCCTGGAAACGGCCGATCTCTTCATCACCGCGACGGGGAACCTCAACATCATCACCGTCGAGCACATGAAGCGGATGAAGGACAAGGCGATCGTCGGCAACATCGGCCACTTCGACAACGAGATCGACATGGCCGGCCTCAAGAAGTTCGCCGGGATCCAGCGGATCAACATCAAGCCGCAGTACGACGAGTGGCGCTTCCCGGATGGCCACAGCGTGATGGTGCTCGCCGAGGGGCGTCTCCTGAATCTCGGCTGCGCCACCGGCCATCCGAGCTTCGTGATGTCGGCGTCGTTCACCAACCAGGTCATCGCGCAGCTCGAGCTGCACCAGAACGCCGGCAAGTACGAGAAGAAGGTGTACATCCTGCCGAAGCACCTCGACGAGGAGGTCGCGCGGCTGCACCTCGAACACCTCGGCGTGAAGCTGACGAAGCTGACGCCGGAACAGGCGACATACATCGGCGTGAACCCGGAGGGCCCGTACAAGCCCGCGCACTACCGCTATTAGTTCAAGAACCGTTCTTCGTGCTTTGTGCTTCGTTCTTCGAAGCACGAAGCACGAGGGACGAAGCACGAAGCACGAAGCACGAAGCACGAAGCACGAAGGACGAAGGACGAAGGACGAAGGACGAAGGACGAAGGACTAGGGACTGGGGACTGGGGACTGGGGACTCGGGACTCCGTGTAAGATCCCCCCCGTGCTCCACGTCACCAACGGCGACTGCGCGGCCGACGGCCTGCGAAAGGCCGGTCTTCCTGGCCACGTCGTCGTTTTTGCGGACGCGCTCCACGAAGGGCCGGCGCCGATCGTCGACGAAGACGAGTGGTATCGAAGACGCGCGGACTATCACGCGTCGCGGGGTCATGGCTCCGCGGACAAGATCCGCGGGGACCTCGCGGCGGCGGACTCGGGCATCGATCGAGCGCGGACTGAAGACGAGATCGTGTTGTGGTTCGAGCACGATCTGTTCGATCAGCTGCTGCTCATCAGGCTTCTCGATCGCCTGTCTGGCTGGCCGGTCGGTCAGCCTCCGATCACGTTGATTGGCCCGGACCGATATCTCGCGCCGTTGACGGGCGCGGCGCTCGCGGTGCTCTTTCCGGTCCGTCAACCTGTCGGCCCTGCGCAGTTCCAGCTCGCCCGAACGGCCTGGGCCGCATTTCGGTCTGACGATCCGACCACCATTCAGCGTGTGCTCGACCAGGACACGACGCCGCTGCCGTTTCTGGCGGGCGCGCTTCGCAGGCACCTGGAGGAGTTTCCCTCGACGCGCGAGGGGCTCTCGCGAACGGAGCGAGACATCCTCGAGCTCCTGTGCCGCGGACCGCGGTCGCCGCGCGATCTCTTTCCGGCCCAGCAGGCGCTCGAGGAGCGCATCTTCATGGGGGATGCGACGTTCAAGTGGCTGCTCCAGGAGCTGTCGGCCGTCGATCCGCGCCCGATCGCGCTCCGGACCGAGCGCGACGATCGTGTCGCGCTGCCCAGAGGCGTCGCCTCGATCACCGCGTTCGGCCGCGACCTGCTCGACGCGCGCGCGGATCGCGTCGCCGCCTGCGGCATCGATCGCTGGCTCGGCGGCGTTCACCTCGAAGGCCGCGGGCCGATGTGGCGATGGGACTCCGCGACGAACAGGCTCGCAACCCGGTAAGCCGTGCGTTCCGGCCTCGCGCGAGCGTGACTCAACGGTTTCGCGTTCTGATGCGGCGCGCTCCTTGCTTTTCCGCGGCCTTGAAGAAGGGGGAGGAGAAAGGAGTGTAGCGATGGCGGACACAACGAAGAGGGACGATCGGGATAACCCGACAGCGTCCCGCGGAGAGCAGCCGGAACGCGATCGGACCGAGGGAACGACCGGCCGCGAACCGAACATCCCCGGGCAGAGCGGCGACGATCAAGTACTGCCGGATCCCGATGAAATTGACGACGAGGAAGAGGACGTCGATCCGGATCGCCGCGACAATCGCGAAGGCAATCTTTAAAGCAACACGAGGAGCGGCCGCCACGGCGGCCGCTTCTTCCCTAGGCCCCCAGCCCCAGGCCCCCAGCCCCAGGCCCCAAGCCCCCATTGACTTAGAATCCTACATAGCTAGAATTCTACGGCGTGAACCTCACGTATCCCACCACGCTGGTCCTGCAGGCCCTGGCCAACGGTTTCCACTACGGCTTCGACGTCATCGACGCGACGGCGCTGCCGAGCGGAACGGTCTATCCGATCCTGCGGCGGCTCGAGCGCGAGGCGCTCGTGCGCGCGCGATGGGAGAAGCCGGAGATCGCCCGCCGCGAGCAGCGGCCGCCCAGGCGCTACTACGAGCTCACGGCGGCGGGTGAGGCGCTTCTCGAGACGGCGCTCGCGCGGTATCGCGCTCCGCAGGCGATCGCCGCGCGAGGGAGGCGGCTCCGGCCAGCACGCTCGTCATGAATAAGCCCCTAGACTCCGCTCGGGGCAGGCCGCTGTCGCTTCGCGTGGCCCGGCGGATCGTCGCGCTGACGTCCGTGGTCGTACCGCGAGCCGAGCGCGCTGAGTGGCGGCGGGAGTGGGAAGCGGAGCTCGAGCATCGCTGGGCCATGACGAGGCGGCGGCCGACGGACTGGAGGTCGGGCATGGATCTCATTCGACGGGCGTCCGGCGCGTTTCCCGATGCGGCCTGGCTGAGGCGTCAGTTCACGGCCGACGCCGACCTCGTTCACGATCTCCGCCACACCGTCCGTCTCGCGCTGAAAACGCCGGGCCCGACCGCAATCGCGCTGCTGGTGTTCGCCGTTGGCATCGGCGCGACGACCGCCATCGCGAGCCTCGCCGACACGCTGCTCGTGCGCCCGCTGCCGCTTTCGGACGCCGATCGGATCGTCACGATCTGGGAGCGGAATACCGCGACCGGCATTGGCCACGCGGACGTCGCGCCGGGTAACGCCATCGACTGGGTCGGGCGTTCGCGATCGTTTCAGGCGATCGCGGCCGTCGAGCCCTGGAGCGTTGACTACACCGGCGGAGACGAGCCGGAAGTACTGCGGGCCGGCAGGGTCAGCGAGCGCTTCTTCGACGTGCTCGGCGTTCGAATGTTTCACGGCCGTGCGTTCCTGCCGCAGGAATACGTGCGTGGCAACGATCGCGTCGTCATACTCGGCCACGGCGTCTGGGAGACCCGCTTCGGCGGCGACCCTGCGCTCGTGGGGCGCGCGATTCAGCTCGGTGACGAGCCCTATACGGTCGTCGGCATCCTGCCGCCGGACATTGAACTCCGCCTGTTGGGCGGGCCGGAGCGCGTGCTGTGGCTGCCGAAGTACTTCGAGGAGTACGAGCCGAAGATCCGCACGAGCGGTTACTGGAACGTCATCGCGCGGCTGAGCCCTGGCGTGACGCTGGAGCAGGCGCGCGCCGAGATGGACGGGCTCTCGCGTCAGCTCGCCACGGAACTGCCGCGCTCGAACACGAACACCGTCGCGGAGGTCATTACGCTGCGGGACCACCTCGCCGGCAGTCTGCACGCGCTCGTCCCGCTGCTCGCGGGCGCCGCAGTGTTTCTCCTGATCGTCGCGTGCGCGAACGTCGCGAACATCCTGATCGCGCGGGGTGCGCTGCGCGGCCGCGAGCTGGCCGTCCGCCAGGCGCTCGGCGCCGGCCGCGGCCGTGTCGTCCGTCAGCTGCTCACCGAGACGCTGCTCCTGGCGGCCATCGGCGGCGGCCTCGGGCTTTTCGTCGCCCGCTGGGCACTCGACCTCATCGCCCGCCTGCGGCCGGTCGACGTCGCGCGCGTCGACTCGATCCCGCTCGACGTTCGATCGGCCCTCATGGCGTTCGGCCTGACGATCGCCGCGTCGGTGGTCGCCGGCCTGGCGCCGGCGCTGCAGCTCTCGCGGCCCGCCGCTGCGACCGCGCTTCACGAAGGGCAGAGCGGTGGTCCCCGTCGCGGCGTCCGCGGGGCGCTCGTGGTCGTCGAGGTGGCGCTCGCGCTGCTGCTCGTCGTCGGCGCGGGGCTGCTCCTGCGAAGCTTCGCGCTCATCCAGAAGGTCGATCCCGGGTTTCAGCGCGATCACGTTCGTGCGCTCCAGGTCTTTGCCTACGACCGCCGCAACGAGAAACCGGAAGGGCGCGCGCTGTTCGTCCAGCGCGTGCTCGAGAACATGCGTTCGCTGCCGGGCATTTCCGCGGCCGGCGTGGTCTCCGCGATGCCGTTCATCGAAGCCAACATGAACATCCAGGCAATCGTCGAGATCGTCGGCCGTCCGCCCGCCCCTCCAGGCGACGACTCGCGGATCTTCCTCAACGTCGCGGCGGGCGATTACTTCCAGGCGATGGGAATCTCGCTCCTGCGCGGACGCCTGCTCAACGAGCGGGACATCGCCGGGTCGCCGGCGGTAGTGCTCATTAGCCGCACGGCCGCCCGCACGCACTGGCCCGGCGCCGATCCGATCGGTTCGAGGCTCAAGTTCCGCTATCACGGCAGGCCGTTCGAAGCCGAAGTGGTAGGCATCGTCGGCGACGCGCGACACGATGCGCTCGACCAGCCGGCGCGGGCCGAGCTCTATCTTCCGCACGCGCAGGCGCCGACCGGCGCCGTCACGTTCGTCGTGCGCAGCCGCGAAGGCTCACCGGTGACGATGATGGATCTCAAGAAGCAGATCTGGGCGCAGGATCCGCTGGAGCCGCTGTATCGGACGGCCACGCTCGACGAGCTGGTCGATCGCACGCTCGTCGGCCGGCGCTTCAGCCTGGTGCTGCTCGCAGGGTTTGCGGCGGCGGCGCTCCTGCTCGCGTCGGCCGGGCTCTACGGCGTCCTGAGCTCGTCGACCAGTCACCGGACGCGCGAGTTCGGCGTCCGCATCGCGCTCGGCGCGGGGCGGCGCGAGATCGTCGGCCTCGTCATCCGGGAAGGACTGCTGCTGGCGGCGATCGGCCTCGTCATCGGCCTCGGCGGAGCCGTGTGGCTGACGAAATTCCTGCGGTCGCTGCTCTTTGGCGTGACGCCGACCGACCCCGTCACATTCTCGGCCGTCGCCGCGGGCATTCTCGTGATTGCGCTGGTGAGCTGCTATCTTCCCGCACGCCGAGCGGTCAAGGTCGACCCCCTGATTGCTCTGCGGGCTGAATAGACGACGTGTTTGGGTGCCTACGTCATTATCCCTGCGAAGAACAGCCACAGCTCGAAGAGCAGGATCGCGATGATCGTCAGCTCCAGCAGGTGGCCGCGTGTCATGTTCACCTGCTCCACGATGAACCGGAAGATGTCGTCCAGCGTCTTCAGCTTGTCGTTGACAGCCTGCTTCCACGACGGGAGACCGAGCCGGACGGCGAGAAGCTGAAACAGCCGCGCCGCGTACACGTCCCCGACGATCTTCAGCGCGTTCTCGGTCCGGTCCGTGATCTCGTTGACCTCGATGAAGACCGAGTGCAGCCTGGCGGCGGCGCGCCCGTACCGGCCGCCGATCAGCGTGTCGTACCAGCGCCGCTGCTGGATCGCCGGATAGATTCGTCCGAGCTCCTCCTCCAGCAGCTCGTCGTAGTACCGGAACTGGAGCAGCTGCGAGTTGGCGAACTCGATGATCTCGAGCGCAGGCTCGAGCCCCTCCGTGTCGTAGACGAAGGCGCCGCTCCAGGTCGGCACGATCAGATCGTCGGCAAGATACGACAGACGATGGCGGAGGACTTCATTGATTTCGTCCGGGCTGAGCGGCTTCCGCTCACCGCGCAGCAGTTTCGCGATCTCCGCGCCGTGCATCTCGAGCAGCTCCTGCGCGACCATCGATCGGTTCATCCGCGTGACGCCGAAGACGAAGTAGTCTTCCGACAGGAACGACGGGCGGAGCCGGACCGTGCATTTCTGGATTTGATCCACGACTCGCCGGCACGCGTTCTCGGCGGCGCTCTCCAGCCGGTCGCTGTCGATCAGCGAATGCGCCAGGGCATCGAGCTCGACCCACGATCCCCGGAAGTCGAGCGTCAGGGCCACCGAGACGACGCCGTACTCGTAGAACTTGAACGCCGCGCTGAACCCTTCGATCGACTTCATCCCCAGCGCCTCGCCGCTCAGGGCCACGGGCGGCGGCTGGTATTGCACGTAGGCGGGCGCGGCAACCCTCGTCGTGAACCGCGTGCTCTTGCTGGCCGGGCCGACGAGCGACCGGAGCTCCTCCAGCCGAATGCTCTCGGACACGTCGTACAGAAAGAACGCGGCGACCTGGCCCGAGTCGATGTGCGCCATGCGGGGCCAAGTGTACAATGCCCGCACAACACGAGCACGACCACGTCGTCCCTGGTCCTTTGTGCTTAGTCCTTGCGACCGATGACAGACAGCGATCTGGGAATGGGCCGCACGATTACACGCCGCGATTTTCTCGACGGCGTTGCGATTGGCGCGCGAGGGCTCGCGGCGGCGTTGCTTGCCGACCTGGCCGGCGGCGGGCCGGCGCTGGCGGCCGCGGGCCCGTCCTACCCGCCCGCGCTCATGGGCATGCGAGGCAGCGACGATGCGTCGTATGCGACGGCGCATCTGCTTCGCGACGGGATGTTCTGGCGGCCGGGTCTCAATCCTGCGCCGACCGGCGAGCGCTACGACCTCGTCGTCGTCGGCGGCGGCATCAGTGGACTGGCGGCGGCGTACTTCTTCCGCGAACGTGCCGGCCGGGCGTCGCGCATTCTGATCCTCGACAACCACGATGATTTCGGCGGCCATGCGCGCCGCAACGAGTTCACCGTCGGCGGACGACTGCTCGTGGGATACGGCGGGACGATGCTGATTGAGAGTCCCGCGCCGTATAGCGACGAAGCGCGACGCCTGATGACGGCGCTCGGCATCGATCCGGCCGCGCTGCGCGAGCGTTCGACCGACGAGACCTTCTTCGAGAAGAAAGGGCTCGGGCGCGGCGTGTTCTTCGATCGCGAGACGTTCGGCCGCGATCACCTCGCCGTCGGACTGGGCCGGCGGCCGTGGGCAGAGGCGCTCGCGCAGGCTCCGCTCTCGGACCCGGCCCGGCGAGACATCGAGCGCCTCGAGTCGGCGAACACCGACTACCTCCCGGGCGTCTCGACTGCTGCGAAGAAGCAGCAGCTGCACAAGATCAGCTACGGCGATTACTTGACGAAGATCGCCAGCGTCGGTCCCGAGGTCATCAAGTACTACCAGACGATCACCCACGACTTGTACGGCGTGGGGATCGATGCCGTGTCGGCGATCGAGTGCTGGCAGTGGGGTCACCCGGGGTTCCAGGGCCTGGGGCTTGGCCCGACAGACGAGTCGGAAGAAGCGGAGCATTACCGCTTTCACTTTCCCGACGGAAACGCCTCGGTGGCACGACTGCTCGTCCGAGCACTTGTCCCGGCAGCCGTTCCGGGACACACGGTCGAGGACGTCATCACGTCGAGAGCGCAATACGGCCGGCTCGACGACACGGGTGCCCCGGTTCGGATCCGGCTTCGCAGTACGGCTGTTCGCGCGCGGCACACCGCTTCGGGCAAGCGGGAGGTCGAGATTGCGTATGTGCGCGACGGGCGGTTGTTGTCGGTGCGCGCGGGCGCCTGCGTGCTGGCGTGCTGGAACTCGGTCATCCCGCGCATTTGCCCGGAGCTGCCGGCGACGCAGCAGGATGCGCTGCGTTACGGGATCAAGGTGCCGCTCGTTTACACCAACGTCGCGCTGCGGCGCTGGTCGAGCTTCGAGACGCTCGGCGTGCGATCCATACGCGCGCCAGGGAGCTTCCACAGCGAGACGAGCCTGGATGCGCCCATCCATCTTGGCACTTACGCGTCGGCGCGTTCATCGAGCGAGCCGGTCGTCGTGCACATGCTCCGCACGCCGTGCCAGCCGGGCCTCGGCCTGTCGTCGCGCGATCAGCATCGCGCGGGCCGCGTCGAGCTCCTGTCGATGCCGTTCGAGACCTTCGAGCGGCGGACGAGGGATCAGCTTGGGCGGATGCTCGGTGGAGGGGGATTCGATCCGGCGCGCGACATCGCCGGCATCACCGTGAACCGCTGGGCGCACGGCTACGCGTACGAGTACAGCACGATGTGGGATCCCGACTGGCCGGAGGATGAACGGCCCTGCGTGCTCGCGCGCAAGCCGTTCGGACGAATCGCAATCGCGAACTCCGACGCCGCCGCCTACGCGTACACCGACGGGGCGATCGATCAGGCCTGGAGGGCGGTCACAGAACTTACGCAGGGAAACGGCTCGAGCACGACAACACGCTAGTTGGTCGCTCCATGCCCTCAGGTTAGTCGCGACGTGAGGCTCGGGCACGAAGGACGAAGAACAAAGGACGAAGAACGGCTTGACGTCGCGTCCTTCGTCCTTCGCCCTTCGTGTTTCGTGCGGGTCTTACCCGCCTGTCCGCGGCTCGGATGAGGGCGGGACGATGCCCTTCAGCCGCATGTAGGTCACGAGATTGCCGTAGTGCTCGAAGTCGTGGTGGGTGTTGAACTCGAGAATCGACAACTTCGCCATCTCGCCAGTAAAGAACTTGATCGTCGCCGAACCGGCCGCGTCGGTCATTCCGGCGTGCACCTTGTCGCAGTACGCGAACGACTCGGCGAGCGCCTTCTCGAGGTCCGCTTTGGACGTTTTCGTCTTCTCGACGCTCACCGCATCGGGAGCGAATCCGCCAACCGGCGGCTTCTCTCCAGCCACTGCCGAGCAGAAGCCATAGTTCGCATCGGCGATGTGGCCCACGATCTGCCCGAAGCTGCGGACGTCGGGCGTCGGCTTGAAGCTGTAATGCTCCTCAGGCACCTTCGCGGCTGCCTTCGTGAGGTAGTTCTTGATGATGTCGTAGGTTCGCTTCGCGCTCGTGCTGAGCGGATTGGCCGGCTGCGCGGAAGCGGTCGAAGTAACGGCAAACAGGATGACGAGCGAGGCTAGGTGTTTCATGTTCAACTCAGACGCTCCTTCCGAAGCTCAGGTTCCAGAAGATTCGGCGCAGGATACCATCACTCCCGAATCCGGCTGAACACGTAGCCTCGCGCCTTCTCCTTCTCGTGGCACGCAAAGCACTTCGCGCCCCGATCGGACAGCAACGCGATCGGTCTGGCTGTCGCTGCGGAACCGCTCGAACCCCCAGCCACCCGTGGCGGCGTAGCGTTCGCTGTCGCGCACCATGACGTCGAGACGTCGGCGGGGCCCTTCGGCGACAAGCCCAGCCGTCTCGCGCGTCTCGAGCAGCCTCGTATGCTATCGCCGCGCCGTCGGCGAAGTTCACGTCGCCGCTATCCTGGCCGCTCGGGGCGCCAGTACGTAGCTGGCAACGAGCGCGATCGGAATGCCGACCAGGAAGATGTGCGCAAAGATCTGGTTGGCGAATCCGATATTGAGCGCCAGCGGCTGCATGCGGACGAGCGACAGCGGCAGGATGATGAACCTCATGACGCTGTACACGATCAAACCGTAGATCGGACCCCAGACGAAGGGCCGCTCGAGGAGTGCCGGCGCCCGAAGGCTCGCGAGGACGAACACCGCCGCGGCGCCGGTCGCGATCACGAAGTGCAGGGCGAGCCCGAGAACCGCAGTCGCGGGCCCGCCCTGAAACGATCCTGGTCCGAGGAGGCCGCTCGCGATGCCCTGCAGCATCCGCGCGGCGGAGCCTCCCCGGAACCAGGTGAACAGAATCGCGTCCGAGATGTCGAAAACGCCGACCGCCAGGCCACCCAGAAGGATCGCTCGGATAACCTGGCGGCGATCGTCGGCCGACAGACTCATGGAGTGCACAGCACGCCCGTGACCGTCGTCACGACGTGTCCGCCGATGTTGAAGCCGCTCACGAAGAGATGACCCGTGGTGCCGGTCAGCTCTCCATTCGCGTCGATGACTTTCTGAAATGCCGTCAAGGCGCCGCTCTCCGGATTACCCTGCGTGGTGTTGACCACGCCGGTCTCCCGCATGACCAGGACGCCGCGATCGGTCGTGTATTCGAAGAGCCCGGTGTAGCTCCGGAATCCCGGCGACGTCGGGGGCCCGTCGTTGCCGCTTTCCCCCCTGAAATACGTCGTCCCTCGAAGCCCATGATTGCCGTCGACTTCTCCGAGGAAGCATGACGAGTGCGAAGGCTTGCAGCCGACGGTCGCGAGGTTCTCCTCGAGGTCGGCGTGCACAGCGTTGCATTTCAGCCCGGACTGCGCCTCCTGCGCGGTGACGATTATCCCTGAAGTGGCGACATACAAGATGCCCGCCACGATTAGCTGTCGGCTGAACAGATTCATCGGTGATCTCCCCGCTTGAGCCGTCGTCAGAAGCCGACGACCATCCCGAACCGCAGAATGCGCGGGCTCAGGTTCTGCGCCAGCGCGTCGAAGCTGGGTGACAGTATGTTGTTGTTCCGCACGAGCGCCGTGTTCGCGTTGAACAGGTTGAACACGTCGCCGATGAGGCGCAGTCGGAGCGCGCGCGCCCTGAACTCGCGCGCGACGCGGATGTCGGTGTTCCAGAGATTCGGATGCCTGAACGTATCGATCTCAGGCGTGACGAGCACCTGGACGCCCGTGTCCGCGCCGAGCGACTGCGAGCGGAAGAGCGGGTACGGATAACCCTGACGCCCGAAGACGTTCGCGCTCAGCTCGATGCCGTACGGCGCCTGATAGAGGCCGTTGGCGTTGAACTGCCACTTCGCGTTGACGTAGATCGTGCCGGCGCCGCTCCCGGCGCTCTGCGGCGCGAACTGCCCGCCGTCCTTCAGCGGGACGACGAGCGTCGGCGTGGGATTGCCGGTCCCGTTCCGAAGCGCCTGCGGTTCGTAGAACTGGCGCGCGTTGTTGTAGGCGAAGCTGACGCGCCCCATCCACCGATCCGAGAGCCGCTTGTTCAGGCCCACTTCGATGCCGTGGTAGCCCGTCGAGAACCCGTCCCAGCTGTCAACCAGCAGCCCATTGCCGCCTGCCGCAACCTTTGCCGGATCCGGAATGAACGTCGCGACGCTGTACGGCTGACCGTCAGGCAGAGTCCCGGTCAGCGTCGGTCCCGCCAGATAGTCATCGAGGCCGACGCCCACGCGCGGCGTGGACACGCCGAGGATGTTCGTCGTGTTCGTGTAGCTGTAGTTGACCTGCACCGCGAAGTTCGGCATGACCTCGCGATCGATGCCCGCAACGACGCTCGTGGTGACCGGCGCTTCGAGATCCGGATCGATGACGTTGGCCGAGGTGACCGCCGTCGGGTTCGCCGGGTTGAAACCGCCCGCGGAGCTCAGGAAGCGGGTGGTATCCACCTCCTCCGCCTGCGCGAAGTGATCGCCGTTCAGGTCAGTCCAGCGGTAGGTCGCCGAGCCGGCAACCGCGCTCGGGTTCGTGAAGCCGATCGCGCCCGTATTGAGCTGGCCGGCGTACCGGCTGAAGCTCGCGCGCGCGATCGTGCGCCGCGCCTCGTCGAGCGCCAGCGTCAGACCAGCGCGAGGAGACACGTTGTTCCACGTGAACGGCGCGTCGTAGCCGGCGAAGTCGATCCCCGGCACGAGCTCCGGGAACGCCGGATTCGCGAGCGTCTGGCTCGGCAGCGCCTTGCCCCACTGCCTGTCGTACCGGACGCCGACATCGACCGTCAGGCGGTCCTTCGAGAACGAGTCGCCGACGTAGAAGTCGAGATAGTACGTCCGGTCGCCGCCGAACCCCTGACGGAACACCTGCGCGCGGAGATCGGTCGCCGAGTTCTCGAGCGCGAGAATGCCGTTGCCGGGCCAGAGCGTGCCGGTCGTCGCCTCCACCGTTCGGAAGCCGCCCCCGAACGCCAGATCGTGGGTTCCGCCGAACGCGTTGAGGAACTTCGACAGGTCAACGTTCGCCGTGTGCTGCGGACGGACGTTCAGGCTCTGATTGACCGATCCGAACGACTGCGCCAGCAGGAAGCTCCGTCCCGCCTGCTGATCGAGGCCGCCCATCGGATCGAGCACGAACCCGGTGTTGTAGTAGGCGTACTTCGCCGACAGGAACATGCTGCCGCCCATCACGCGGTCGTCGCCGACCTTCCACAGGCCGTGGAACTGGTTGTCGGCATACGCGCCATCCTGATGGAACGTGGCGGTCGGCGCGTCGAAGAGGATGCCGGTGATCCCGGGGCTCCTCCCGTCCTTCACCTTGATGCCGTCGAAGTACAGGAAGTTGATCATGTCGGCCTTCGTCGCCTGCCAGTTCAGCTTCACGTTCGGGTTCTTCAGCACCGTGCGATCGATCAGCTGCCCAGCACGGCGTACCAGGCGCACGTCCTGGACTGAGTACGAGTGGTAGAACCAGGCCCGATCCCGGAAGAGCGGCCCGCCGATGTCGTAGCCGTAGTCCGAGATCTGATCGTTGTGGTCGGACGAATCGGGCGTCACGCCGAGCGCCGCCATCTCGTCCGGGACGTTCGAC
>DATAFJ010000253.1:0-6909 GCA_036257535.1 Vicinamibacterales bacterium
CAACGTGGCCATGGTGGAAGCGGCGGCGGTGCTGGCCGGGCGTGACGGCCGGCTGGCGATCACGCATCAGACAGGAGAGCGCGATCTGGCGTTCGTCCGCGACGGGTATCGGCGGGTTGGGCTCGAGGCCAGGATCGAGCCGTTTCTCTATGAGATGCACAGGGAGATGACGAACGCCGACGTCGTGATCTCCCGTGCGGGGGCGACGACGCTCGCGGAGCTGGCGGCGCGCGGCCGGGCGTCGATCCTCGTGCCGCTGCCGACGGCCGCCGACGACCACCAGCGCAGGAACGCGGAGGCGTTCGCGCGCGCCGGCGCGGCCGAGGTGATCGACCAGCGCGAGCTGAACGGCAGCCTCCTGGCGGCACGGCTGGTTGCGCTGGCGGAAGATCCCGCGCGCCGCGAGTCGATGGCGGCCGCGGCGCGACGGTTCGCGCGGCCGGACGCGGCCAGGGTGATCGTGGACCGCGCGCTGGCGCTGACGAAGTCCAGCCCGGAGACCGGCGAATCCAGCTGACGCCGGACTCTACACATGCTGGGACGCACGAGGAGGATTCACTTCGTCGGCATCGGCGGGATCGGCATGAGCGGGATTGCGGAGCTGCTGGCGAACCTCGGCTACATCGTCAGCGGGTCCGATTTGAAGCGGTCGGACGTAACAGCGCGGCTCGAGCGGCTCGGCGTGCGCATCGAGGAAGGACACGACGCGCGGCACATCGGCGAGACCGACGTCGTCGTGATCTCCTCGGCGGTCGGGCCGACGAACCCGGAGGTCGTCGAGGCCAGGCGGCGGAACATCGCGGTCATCCCGCGGGCTGAAATGCTCGCGGAGCTGATGCGCCTGCGCTACGGGATCGCGGTGGCCGGCGCGCACGGCAAGACGACGACGACGTCGATGATCGCGCTCGTGCTGGAACGGGCGGGACTCGATCCGACGGCGGTCATCGGCGGCCGGCTGTCGGCGTTCGGGAGCAACGCGCGGCTCGGCCGCGGCGACTACGTGGTGGCGGAAGCGGACGAGAGCGATCGATCGTTCCTGAAGCTGTCGCCGTCGATCGCGGTGGTGACGAACCTGGATCTTGAGCACATGGAGGCGTACGGAAGCGTGGAACAGCTCGAGCAGGCGTTCGTGGACTTCGCCAACAAGGTGCCGTTCTACGGCGCCGTGGTGGCGTGCGCGGACGATCCGATGCTGTCGCGGCTGCTGTCACGCATCACGAGGCGGCTGATCACCTACGGCGTGGATATGCCTGCCGATGTCACGGGCCGCGACGTCGTCCTCGGGCCGTTCGAGGCGCGTTGCCGCGTCGGCGATCTCGGCGCCCTCGCGCTGAAGGTTCCCGGCCGCCACAACGTGCAGAACGCCCTCGCCGCCGTCGCCGTGGGCCTGGAGGTGGGCGTCCCGTTTCAGCAGATTGCCGCCGCGCTCGGGCAGTTCAGCGGCGCCGAACGCCGCTTTCAGAAGCTCGGGGAGGCGGGCGGAGTGCTCGTGATTGACGACTACGGACATCACCCGACTGAGATCAGGGCGGTCATCGCTGCGGCGAACGCGCCGGCTGCGGGCGGCGGCCGCCGGCTCGTCGTGGTCTTTCAGCCGCACAGATACTCGCGGACGCGCGATCTCTTCCATGCCTTCGGACCGGCGCTCGCTGGCGCGGACGAGATCGTGCTGACCGACATCTACGCGGCGGGCGAAGCGCCGCTGCCGGGCATCACGCTCGAGTCGTTCGCCGCGCAGGTTCGCCGCGACGTCACGGCGTCGGTTCATGTGATCCCGGGTCTCAACGATGTACCGGACGCCGTCGTGAAGATCGCGCGGCCCGGCGACACCATCATCACGCTTGGCGCCGGTTCGATCGGCACGGTCGGACCGCGGATTCTGGCTGCGCTCGGCAAGGGAGCGCGCGCGTGAGCGTCAGGGCTGCGACCGATCGCCGTTTCCGGCGTGCTCGCGTGCGGCCCGTCCGCCGGCGGCGGCGATGGTCTCCGGCGGTGGCCTTGCGCGTGCTCGCCGCGACGGCGGCGACCGTGGCTGCTCTTTACGTGGGGTACCGGCTGTCGAGTTTCCTGACCGCGTCCTCGATGTTCCGCGTCACGCGCGTCGTCGTTCGCGGCAACAGCCGGCTGTCGGCGGGAGAGGTCTCCGCCATCGTTGCTGGCATGCGCGATCGCAGCATCCTCACGGCAAAGCTGGGACGGCAGCGCGCGCTGCTCCTCGCGTCGCCGTGGGTCGCAAACGCATCGCTGCGCCGGGTGCTGCCGTCCACCGTGGAGATCACGATCGTCGAACGGGCGCCGATCGGCCTGTGCCGGATCGGCAACCGGCTGTATCTGGTGGACGCAAGCGGAGCCGTCATCGACGAACACGGCCCGCAGTACGCCGATCTCGATCTGCCTGTGATCGACGGTCTGGCGTACGGGCCGCGAGGAGGGCAGCCGCTCATCGACGAAGCGCGCGCCGCGCTGGCCGCGCGGCTGCTGGCGGCGGTCGCCTCGCGGCCGGAACTGGCGCGTCGCATTTCGCAGATCGACGTGCGCGACGTCCACGATGCGGTCGTGATGCTCGAGGACGACTCGGCGCTGATCCACGTGGGTGAGCAGCAGTTCGCCGAACGACTGCAGGCGTATGTCGAGCTGGCGCCGGCGTTGCGCGCGCGGGTGCCCGACATCGACTACGTGGACGTTCGGTTCGACGAACGGGTGTACGTGCGGCCGGCGAAGGGTGGCGACCCTAAAGGGTCGCGCCACGAAGCACGACGCTAGAGCGTTCGTGCGACAGGACGCGGAGGACGCGTGAGCAAGCGGGAGCGATATCTGGTCGGGCTCGACGTCGGGACGTCGAAGGTCGCCGCCGTCGTCGGTGAGCACACGGAGGCGGGCGGCCTCGACGTGATCGGCATGGGCCTGGCCGAGGCGCGCGGCGTGCGGCGCGGCATCATCGTCAACCTCGAAGCCGCGGTCGAGTCGATCAAGAAGGCGATCGAGGAGGCCGAGCTGACCGCGGGCGTCGAGATCGACTCGGTGCAGCTCGCGCTGTCAGGCGCGCACGTCAAGGCATTCAACAGCCGCGGCGTCGTTGCGGTGGCGGGCAAGAACCGCGAGATTACGCGCGAGGACGTCCGGCGCGCGATCGAGGCGGCGAAGGCGATCGCGCTGCCGAGCGGACGCGAGGTGCTCCACGTCCTGCCGCAGGACTTCGTCGTCGACGAGCAGGACGGCATTGGCGCGCCCGTAGGCATGACCGGATCGCGCCTCGAAGTGAACGTGCACGTCGTCACCGGTAGTTCGTCGTCGACGCAAAACGTTGTCGCCTGCGTCAACCGCGCCGGAGTGACGGTTGCGGACACCGTCCTCGAGCAGCTCGCGGCGAGTGAGGCGGTGCTCACGCCGGACGAGAAGGAACTGGGCGTGGCGCTCGTCGACATCGGCGGGGGGACGACGGACTTCGCGATCTTCGAGCGCGGCAGCCTGTGGCATACGGGCGTCGTTGCGGTCGGCGGCGATCACTTCACAAACGACATCGCGGTCGGGCTGCGGACGCCGATTCCCGACGCCGAACGGATCAAGCGGCGCTCGGGCTGCGCGCTGTCGTCGATGGTCGGCGAAGAAGAAACGATGGAGGTGGCGAGCGTCGGCGGCAGGAAGCCGCGGGTGATGGCGCGCCGCATCCTGTCCGAGATCCTGCAGCCACGCGCTGAGGAGATCTTCCACCTGCTCTGGGACGAGATCCGCCGCGCGGGTTTCGAGAAATCGCTGAACGCAGGGCTCGTGCTCTGCGGCGGCGGCGCGATGCTCGACGGCGTGGCCGAGATCGCCGAACAGATTTTCGACCTGCCCGTGCGCCGCGGCAGTCCGGCGGGCGCGGGCGGACTGGCCGACCACGTCGGTAACCCGGCATTCGCCACACCGGTCGGCCTCGTGATGTACGCCCACAGGAACAGCACGCTGGAGCAGCCGCGAACCGTGGCGGCGGGCGCGTTTGGCCGCGTCGCCGGCCGTCTGCGCGGGCTGTTCAAGGAGTTTCTCTGATCCCGGGGACTGGACCCTGGAGTAGGCATGGAGGCACACATGTCGGACACGCTTCGCCTGAAACTCGATGAGGAGGACAGGCGCACGGGCGCGCGGATAAAGGTCGTCGGGGTCGGCGGCGGCGGGAGCAACGCCGTCAACCGTATGGTCCACGCCGGGCTCGAAGGGGTCGAGTTCATCGTCGCCAACACCGACGTTCAGGCGCTCGGCCTGAACGTGTCGCCCGTGAAGATCCAGATCGGCAGCAAGCTCACCAAGGGGCTCGGCGCCGGCGCGGATCCGAACGTCGGGCGCCAGGCGGCGCTCGAGGACACGGACAAGCTGATCGAGGCGCTCGACGGCGCCGACATGGTGTTCGTGACGACCGGTCTCGGCGGCGGCACCGGCACGGGCGCCGCGCCAGTCATCGCGAGCCTCGCGAGCGAGCTCGGCGCGCTGACGATTGCCGTCGTCACCAAGCCGTTCAAGTTCGAGGGGAGCAAGCGCCTCGTGCAGGCGGAACGCGGGCTCGCCGAGCTGCGCGACGCCGTCGACTCGGTCATCACCATCCCGAACGAGCGTCTGCTCGCGACGATCGCGCGCGCCACCGCGCTCAACGACGCGTTCGAGTCGGCGGACGACGTGCTGCGGCAGGCGATCCAGGGGATCTCTGATCTGATTCTCGTTCCCGGCCTGATCAACCTCGACTACGCGGACGTCAAGACGATCATGTCCGGCATGGGCATGGCAATCATGGGCACCGGCGTCGCGAGCGGCGAGTCGCGCGCCGTCGATGCGGCCAGAGCCGCCATCTCGAGCCCGCTGCTCGAGGATGCGTCGGTCAAGGGAGCACGCGGCGTGATCATCAACGTCACGGGCGGACAGGACCTGTCGCTCATCGAAGTCAGCGAAGCGTCGGCGATCATCCAGGAAGCCGCGCACGAAGAGGCGAACATCATCTTCGGCGCGGTCGTCGACGCGAAGATGAGCAGCAAGGTGAAGATCACGGTCATCGCCACAGGCTTCGATCGGCCTGCCATGACCGTCGGGCCTGCATCGCAGGTGGAGACACCCGTGGACCTCGGTGCGTACACCGCATGGCGACAGACACAGGACCAGCGCGTCGCCGCCACCGCCGGCGGAAGCCGCGTGGCGATAGCCCGGCGCCCCATGATCGAGCTACCGGTCCAGCCGCCGCTCGAGGGCGATGCGCCTGACGCGTCGCCTGGCCCCGAGTTCGAGCCGCTGGACGTGCCGGCTTTCCTGCGCCGCCAGACGGAGGCATAGCGGGTTCCGGGGGCCCGCGTCCCCCGGAGGCCGGCCGCGATCCGCGTGGTAGACTAAGTAAATCCACGGAAGAGGCGAACGCCGCCTTCTGAGCGCCAGCCTCCTTACCGATGTTCCGAAGAGCTCCTCATTCATAGCTCGAGCGAAAGTGAACGCCTGGCAGCAGCGCGAGCGTGCTCGCGGGGTTCTCGCCCGCGAAGTGGGTTATGTCACCAAGCCCCACGGCGATCGCCTGCGCGTCGCGCTGTCATTTCCCAACACCTACTACGTCGGGATGTCGAACCTCGGCTTCCAGACGACGTACCGCCTTTTCAACGAGCACGAGTCGGTGGTGTGCGAGCGTGTGTTTCTGCCAGGGAGGCAGGAGCTCGCGTCGCACCTTCAGTCGGGCGCGCCTCTGCTGACGCTCGAATCGCAGACGCCGGTCGCCGACTTCGACGTCTTCGCCTTCTCGGTGTCGTTCGAGTGGGACTACACGAATGTCCTCTCGATGCTCCGGCTCGCCGGCATGCCGCTGTATTCGGCAGAGCGCTCGGCGCCTGTCGGCGGAGGCAAGAGGCCCCGGCGCTACCCGCTCGTCCTCATCGGCGGAGCGGTCACGTTCGTCAATCCAGAGCCGCTCGCGCCGTTCGCGGACGTCATCGCCGCCGGCGAGGGTGAAGCGCTCGTTCCGGCACTCGTCCGATGCGCGGGCGAAGCGGCCGATCGAGCCGACCTGCTGCGCAGGCTTGCTGGCGAGCGCGGGTTCTACATTCCCGCGCTGTACGACGTCCGGTATGGAGACGATGGTCGAATTGCCGGATGGGAGCCGCGGCCAGAATCCGGCGCGCCGCGCGCTGTGAAAAAGGCAGCCGTGGCAACAACTGAAAAGCTGGACCCGCCCGCGACGATGATCTTCACGCCGGACACGGAGTTCGGATCGCGTTTTCTGATCGAGGTCGTCCGCGGCTGCGCGAACCTCTGCCGGTTCTGCTGGGCCGGCTACAACTATCTGCCCGTCCGGCCGTTCCCGGCGGAGCGCATCCTCGAGCTCGCAGGCGCCGCGCGGCGGCATTCGAGCCGCGCGGGACTCGTGTCCATCGCGCTCTGCGACCACCCGCAGATCGAAGAGATTCTGGCGGGGCTCGCCGGGATGGGCTACTCGATCAGCCCGGCGTCGTTGAGGCTCGACGATCTGACCCCGGGCATCGTCCGCCGCCTCCACGAGAGCGGCGAGCACACGCTGACGATCGCGCCAGAGACCGGCTCCGATCGACTGCGGCGCGTGGTCAACAAGACGGTGACCAACGCCGAGATCCTCGAAAAAGCGGATCTCATCTTTTCGAACGGCATCGACAACCTGAAGCTGTACTACATGATCGCGTTGCCGACCGAGACGGACGAGGACCTGGTCGCGATCAGGGACCTGACCGTGCAGATCCGCGACGTCATGCTCGGTTACGCCCGGCCGAAAGGGCGAATCGGGCGGATCGTCGCCAGCGTGAACCCGCTCGTGCCGAAGCCGGGGACGGCGTATCAGTGGCTGCCGATGGCGCGCCGCGACGAGATCGAGCGCAAGTCGGCCCGGATGAAAGAGCTCGTCGCCGATCTCGACAACGTGTACTTCAACGTAAA
>DATAFJ010000259.1:0-18212 GCA_036257535.1 Vicinamibacterales bacterium
CGGTCGAGCGCGTCCGAGTACCTCGACAACATCCTCACCGGCAATCTGCGGAAGCGGCTCATGCTCGTCCTCGAGGACATGCCGTTCGAGGAGAAAGTGCGCAAGGCGCACGTCCAGCTCCGATCGCGCCAGCGGGACGTCGAAGAGACGCTCCTCGAGCTCATCAACGATGACGACCAGGTCGTATCCGCCGCAGCCATCGACCTCGTGCGCGAGCTGAAGCTCGAATCGCTCGAGGACGACGTCGAGCACGTGCTCGCTCACCGTGACGCGAAGGACTGGTACGTGTTCGAAGCGGCATCGTGGACACTGGCAGCGCGCCGCGTCGGGGAAGCACGGCGCCGCGACCTGTGGCTCGAGCCGCTGCCGGCCGTCGAGATCGCGGCGCGCCTGCGCCGCCTCCCGCTCTTTGCCTCGCTCTGGGTCGACGAGCTGTTCCGGATCGCCGGCACCGGACGACAGACGCGCCACGACGCGGGCCACGTTCTGCTGCAGGAAGGGTCGACGCCCGAAACCGTTCACGTCCTGCTCGATGGTGCGGTCACGATGCGCGGCCAGGGCAATCCCGCGCGCGAGGTGCAGGCGCCGGCGCCGCTCGGCTTCGAGGAAGCGCTCGAGGGCCGGCCGATGGCGGAAACAGTGCGGTGCGCCACGGCCTGCGTGACGCTGTCGGCGCCGGCCGAGGCGATGCAGGCGTTGCTTGCTGACAACACGGATCTCGTCGAAGGACTCTTCCGCACGCTGCTCGAAGCGGCGCCGGCCGATGCCGCCGATCGGCGCACGGTCATCAAGGGAGCGGATCTGCAGGACCTCCAGAGGCTCGCCACCGGCGGCTTGACCGCCGTCGAGAAGGTGCTCGTGCTGCAGGCCGTGCCGGTTTTCGCTCGAGTCTCAGCCGAGGAGCTCGTGCAGGTCGCCTCGATCGCGCGCGAGACGCGGCTCGAGGCCGGCGCGCCGATCGCCGCCGCCGGCGACGGAGCGTCGATTGTTGCCATCATCACCGGCGAGCTGGCCGTCGAGCCGTCAACGCAGGACCCGCGCGATCCGGGGCCGCGGGCGCAGACGTTGACCGCCGGACCGGGCGACCTCATCGGCGTCTACGAAGCGATGGCCGGCCTGCCCTTCGGCCGCGCCATCCACGTCACGCGCGCCGGGAGTGCCCTGACGATCGAACGCAGCGATCTGTTCGATCTTGCAGGTCAGCGGCCGGCGCTCCTGCAGCAGATGTTCGGGGCCCTGTTCCGGAGCCGCGGCCCCGAGCCGGTCGCCGGGTAGCCTCACGCCGGCAGCGCTGACCAACGCGCGCGACGCGCTCTTCGAGTGGTGCGGAAGTCCCGTCCTGGGAGAAAACCAGTTCTTCGTAGAAGCGCCGAGCAAGCGGCGTTGAGGCGGTTTCGCCGATCGCCGTACCTCGTCAGCAACTGGTCGCCCAAGGGCCACGCGCTCGAGAACTACGCTCGTTCAGCAGATTCTCGGGCACTTCGACTCGTGGCTCGCCACGAAGAATGTGAAGTCTATGTCCTCGCGCTGTGCATCAAGGGACTTGCGCGAGGCCTCCATCACCACCGCGCGGACAGACACGTGCTCGAACGGCTGTCGGCTGGCGCGACGCCACGCGAGGTCGCGAAGTACCCCCGGCCAGTCGTGGTACGGCGGCGCCAGCGCGCTCGTGCTGATGACCGCCGTCTTCGCGCGCACGTCCTCGCCGAAGCCGGTCATCTCTGTCAGACGTTCTGCCTGGTTGCGACCTGGCTGGGGCTTGCGCCCTTCTGCACGATGGCGCTGGCAGATTCGGCGATCGAACGTGACCTTGGTGTTGACGGCGTGTCGGAGTCGGTGATTTACGCGGCAGGTTTCGGGACGCGTTCCGCCGGGGTCGACTGGGCGCCCTGGCCGAGCCGCGATCGCCGGGTGCGCGCGTCGGCAAGCACGGTCAGATCCTGATCTGCGTCGGCCCAACGCCGCAGGAACTCGTCGTAGCGCGCGCGAGCCTCGTCGGCACGCCCGCTGCGCTCCAGCAGGCGCGCCAGCTCGTATCCGGCGAGCACGACCTTCGAAAAGGCGGGAGCGTCCGACTCGATCGTCCGCTCGCCCGGCCGCTCCAGAATTGTCGTCCAGGTCGCGATCGCTTCCGGGATCAGCCCGGCGGCCTGCTGCGCGCGCGCGAGCGTCTCGAGCGTCCAGGCCGTGCCGAACGCCCGGACGGCGCGCGCGGCAAGCGCGTGCGCATCGGCGCCGCGCCCCGCTCTGAGCGCGATCTCCGCCTTCAGCTGATAAACACGCGACTCCGGGCGAGGCGCACGACGCTCCTCGGCCTCACGTTCCAGGTGACTCAGGACGGCGGAAGCGGTGACCGCCGCGCCGGCGCGCGCCGCAAGCACACCATGAACGATCCGGTTCCTGGCGAGCAGGACGTTCAAGCGCCCGAGCCGCGCAGCGGCTTCCGTGTGTCTTCCCGAATCCACCAGGAGTGAGGCCATCGCGAGCTCGAGACGCTCGACGCCGCCTCGCCCGCCGCGATCGAGACCCTGCTGCAGCGCCGCCTCGGCGTCCCGGTAGCGCCCGTGCGCTCGGAAAAAATCGGCCTGTGCCAGTGACAGATCGGACCAGGACGCGGCCGCGGTCTGATGTGTCCGCCGCTCCGCCTCCGACAGCGCCGCCTCCGCTTCGGCGACGCGTCCGGCGATCAACAGGTGCTTCCCGTATGCGATCCAGTCGAACGGCTGGTCGAGCCGCTGGGCGAGCAGCGCGACGGCGTCGTCCGCACGGCCGCGAGCGCTGTACATGTCCCCGAGCATCCATTTCACGCGCGGGTGCGGATACGCGAGCCACGCCGCTTCGAGCGCGGCAATCGATTCCGGATACTGGCGGAGCGAGCCGTAGACGAGGCCAAGGTTCGCCATGACGCGGCCGTCGGCAGGCCGGAAGGTCAGCAGCGTCCGCCAGTGCGCCGCCGCCTGGTCCAGCCGCTCCATTGCCACGTCCCGATCGGCGAGGATCTTTTCGCGCTCCGTGTCGCTGACCGGGAACGCCGGGTCCGACGCGAGCGCTGCCGCGCCGTCGAGCAGCTCCCGCTGACGGTCGTACTGACCGAGGTAGCCGTACGTCAGAGCGGCGTAGTTGTGCGCCATCGCAAACGCCGGATCGGACTCAATCGCGGCGAGAAAGTGCGGCAGCGCCTCCTTCGGCCGCTCGACGTCGTACAGCTGCTTGCCGAGCGTGAACTGGCGCACCGCGTCGACCGAACGCGAGGTGACCGGCTCGAGCGCCGTGCCCGCGGATTTCAAAGAGCCGTCGCGATCGCCGAGCCGTTGCCGCAATCGACGCGTCATCGCCAGCGCCTCGGCGAGGAGGTTTTCACGCGAGCGACTCTCGGCCTGCTCGCTGGAGATGATCGACCGCGTCCCGGCGTGCATCGCACGGAGGCGAACGAGGTAGAGCCCGCCGACCGTGTCGATCGATCCCGCGACCATCATCGTGACGCCGTCTCTGGCGCAGATCTCGAGGCCGACGGCTTCGTCAATCGCCGTCGCTGCCGGCCGTTTCATGCGCGCGAGCGTGTCACGCACGCGCGACGCCGGGAACACCACGAGATGGGGCGACTGCTCGAGCTCCGTCGTCACGGCCTCCTGCAGCGCCGCGATCAGGTCTCGACCGCCGCCGCCGGTGAAGCCGGCGACGAGCAGCGACCGGTGGGCACCCGCAGCGGCAAGAGCGCCGGAGCGCGGCGCGGCATCGCCAGCCGCCAGGGTCATCAGGATGATGCAGGCTGCCAGACCGGCGAGCCTCCGCCACGAACCGCCCGCCGCGACCGCGGCAAGATCCGCCGCGAGATCGTCGGCGCTCTCGTAGCGCCGCGCGGGCTCCGGATCGATCGCCCGCTCGATCACCCCCGCGAGACGCCGTGAGACGCGTCGCGCGGTTCTGACGTACGTCCGTTCGCCTCGCTCGTGTGCGCGGCGCAGGTCCGCCAGCCGACTCCCGGAGACCGGGTAGGACCGCGTCAGCAGGTGATACAGCAGCACGCCGAGGCCGTAGATGTCGCTTCGAACGCTCGCCGCCTGACCGCGCAGAACCTCCGGGGCCAGATAGAGCGGCGTGCCGGCCGGCGCCGAGCTGTCGCCGAGCTCGAGTCCCGTCCCGAAGTCCATGAGGACGACGCGCCCGGCGTCGGCGAGCATCACGTTCTGCGCCTTGACGTCGCGATGCAGGAGGCCGGCGGCATGCACGGCCGACATCGCGTGGCAGAGCTGGATGCCGATCGACACCACTTCGTCCTGCTCGAAGCTCTTCCCGTCGTCGAGCAGCTGCTCGAGCGTGCGGCCGCGGACGAGCTCCATCCACAAGCCAATGCGATCGCCGCGCCGCTCCGCGCCATAGATCGTGACGACGTTCGGGTGATGGACGCGGGCCTGGAGCCGTCCTTCCTGGATGTTCGACGTGGCGCGCGCCTCGCCGGCGTCCGCGCCGGCGGGCAGCAGCTTGAGCGCGACCTCGCGGTCGAGCCTCGTGTCCCACGCCCGGTGCACCTCGCCGAACACACCGCGGCCGATCGGCTCGAGCACGCGCAGGTGTCCCCAGAACACAGGCGTAACTGAACCGGTGTCGTGGTGCTCCGCGCCCGGCGGATCGGGATCGTCGGAGTGCCTGTGGAGAGTCGCCAGGGCGGCGAGAAGTTTCAGCTGCGCGAGTACGGGACGCTCGACGTCGTCTGCGGTATCGGAGGCGGATTCCCAATCGATGGAGCGGCCGTCGAGAATGGCGCCGGCGAGGTCGGCGAGCAGCCCTTCCTCACCCGCCGCCACGCTTCATTTCCTCCGCCAGCCGGACGAGCGCACGCTGCGCCGCTTTCCGGGCAGCATCAGGCGTCGGCTTGCCGAGGGCCTGCGCGAGCTCCTCGTAGGTGTAATCCATCTCGACCCTGGCGATGATTGCCTCGCGATCCTCCGGCCGCAGCCGTACGAGCGCGCGCTCGTAGCGCTCGACCGCCTCACGGCCGATCGCCTCCTCGAGCGGCGACTGGCTGCCATCGGCCTCGAGGCCGTCCAGATCCGTGGCCTGCGGCTGGCGCGCCTTCCGGCGCAGCTCGTCACGCAGCCGGTTGAGCACCGCCTGGCGCAGGTAGGCCTGCAGGGCGCCTACGCGCCGCGGCTCGAAGTCCCCGATCCGTTTAAACGTCTGAAGCAGCGTGTCCTGGACAAGATCGTCGGTATCGGCGAGGTCGCGCGCCCATCGCGGCAGCCGCCCCCGGGCCCATCGCTGCAGCGGTTTGAGGTGGCGCGTGAACAGGGTCTCGAGCGCCGCTGCGTCTCCCCGCCGCGCGCGGTCGATCAGCTGAAACGTCGAGTCGAGGTTCCCGGTGGGATCGGCGGCCATACGACTCCTACCGACGTGAATTCCTCGAGAGCGGCGGAATTCTACATCGAAAGGCGAAGCCACGACGAAGCGCGGCTGCGCTTGTCCGGTAGGTCGGCGTCGAACGTTTATGGGTCAGGAGCGGAGCAAGTATGGCTCTCACCAGCCGGATGCTGACCGCCTGCGCGACGATCGCGATCGCCGGCCTCGGCGCGACGTGCGACGACTCGCCGAGCCCAACAGCACCGCTTCCAACCGACCCTGGGCGAGTTGGTCAGTTCCGGCTCGAGCTGAGAGGTCCGGTAACGGTGCCGCCCGATGGAACCGCCCAGTTCAACCTGATCATCATCGAAGGAGACGGCGCGACGCGCGACGTCTCGGCTGAGGCTCAATGGCACGTGACCAACCCAACCGTGCTGACAGTTTCCACGACCGGTCTGGTTACGGGACGAAACCGGGGTGAGGCGATACTCGGCGCCTCGATCAATGGCTTCGGGGCGAACAGGCCTGTAATGGTGATCCCGGACGGCACGTTCCGCCTCGGCGGCACGATCACCGACGCCGGCAGCCCCGTCGCCGACGCGAGACTGGAGGTAGCGAGCGGGACGGGCCGTGGGCTCGCGACGACGAGCGATTCGTCCGGGCAATACAAGCTGTACGGCGTGTTGGGAGACACGGTGATACGAGTCAGCAAGTCGGGCTACAGAACCGTGGACCACCGCATCGCAGTCACGACTCATCAGACCCTGGATCTCCAGCTGCCTCTGGCGGGCACGCTGCCGAACGTCGCGGGGACCTACACGCTCACCGTCACGGCATCCGGAAGCTGTTCAATGCTCTCAGAAGAGGTGAAACGTCGAAGCTACACCGCGGTCGTCACGCAGGACGGGGGGGCCGTCGAGGTAACGCTGAGCGGCGCGAATTTCCTGGTCTTTTCGGACTTGCGCACAGATCAGTTTCGGGGAAGGTTCGAGCCAGGAGGGCTTGTACTCAAACTACGGCCATACGGAGATGACGAGTACTACTACTACGGCGACCGGTTCTTCGATGTCGTCGAAAAGCTCGCCGCCGGATATCTCGTTCTCGTCGGAACGGCGCGCGTGTCTGTTACATCCCGGGGGATGTCCGGCCACCTGAGCGGCGCCTTTCAGGTCTACTCGCTTCTTCCCCCGTCAGGTGTGGTCACAAGATGCGACGATACTTCCACGGGCCATCAATTCGTATTCTCGCGGTAGCCTGCGCCGCCGCCGGAGTCGCGGTCCCCGCCTGGAACGCAACCCGTCGTGGGATTCCGCCGAGCGGCGTGGTGCTCGTCACGCTCGATACGACGCGCGCCGATCGCCTGACGCCGTACGGCTTCATGGACGCGTCGATGCCTCATCTCGAGCGACTGGCGCGGGAGAGTGTCGTCTTCGATCGCGCGGTGACGCCGGCGCCGCTGACGCTGCCGGCACACGCGAGCCTCTTCACAGGACTCTATCCACACCATCACGGCGTCCGCGACAATGCCGACCGGCCCCTGGCCGCCGGCTTCACGACACTCGCCGAGACGTTGCGGTCGCGCGGCTTCCACACTTCCGCGTTCGTCGGCTCCGCCGTGCTCGCGTCGGATCGTGGTCTTTCGCAGGGCTTCGAGACGTACGGAGATGTTCCGGCAGGCATCCGCGATACGGCCGGCCCACGACAACGCCGCGCTCACAGCGTGATTGGCGACGCGATAGAGTGGCTCGAAGACATCGATCACGCGTCGTTTTTCCTGTGGGCGCACCTGTACGACCCCCACCTGCCGTACGATCCGCCGGAGCCGTTCCGCTCGCGTCACCTGGATTCGTATGTCGGGGAGATCGCTTATGCGGACGCGCAGCTCGGCAGGCTGATCGAAGCGCTCGAACGCCGGGACCTGCTCGATCGTACGATCGTGATCGTGGCCGGGGACCACGGCGAGTCCCTCGGCGACCACGGCGAGCGCGATCACGGCATGCTTCTCTACGAGGGCGTACTGCGCGTGCCGCTCCTGGCGCGCGTTCCGGGTGTCGCGGCGCGCCGCGTGCCGTCGATCGTCCGGCTTATCGATGTCATGCCGACGCTGCTGGATCTACTCGATCTGCCTGCCGCGGCGGCGGACGGCGTCAGCCTCGCAGGCGTGATCGACGGCCGTGAGCCAGGTTTCGAGCTCGAGGCGCTTTCCGAGTCGATGTATCCGGTTCGGTTCGGCCGGCGGCCCGCGCGCGCGGTTCGCGACGGCCGCTTCAAACTGATCGACTCGTCTCCGCCCGAGCTGTACGACCTCGAGCGGGATCCGTTCGAGCGGCGCAACCTTTACGAGGATCGACCGGTGCTTGCCCGCGCGCTGCTGAAACGTCTGGTGGCGGCGGAAGGTCGGCTTACGGCTGCTCCGCCGCCGTCCGCGCCGCCAGCGGAGCTGAAGGAACGTCTCGCGGCGCTGGGATATGCGTTTGGCACGCCTTAGCCCTGGCAGCAGCGGGCTTGTCCGCCGTAGCCTCGGCGAAGGCGGAATCGTGATCGCTCTCCGCAGCGACCCGCTCGAACTGCGCGGCCACGCGCTCGAACGCGTCGACGACCACGGGGTCGAAATGCGTGCCCCTGCCCGAGCGGATGAACTCCACCGTGTCGGCGTGTGATCGCGAGGGACGGTAAAGCGTCCTGGTGCTGGTCGCGTCGTACACGTCGACGAGCGCCATGACGCGCCCCGCGATCGGGATCATCGCGCCTCGCAGCCCCTGCGGATAGCCACTTCCATCCCAGCGCTCGTGGTGCGTGTAGACGATGTCCTTCGCCATCGCCATGATCGCATCGTCTCGTACGCCTGCCTGCTTTTCCGCCTTCAGGATGACTTCGAGCCCGAGCACAGGATGCTTCCGCATCTCGGTGAGCTCGGCAGGCGTCAACGCGCCTGGCTTGTTGAGGATCTGATCCGGTATGCCGACTTTCCCGATGTCGTGCAGCGGCGCGAGGCTCGACAGAAGATCGATGCGTTCCGACGTGAGATAGCCGCTGAAGTCCGGTTGCGTCGAGAGCTGCTCGGCGAGAAGCCTCGCGTACTCCTGCGTGCGGCGGGAATGACTGCCCGTCTCAGCATCCCTCGTCTCGGTGAGCGACAGCAGCGCCTGCACCATAAGGTTCTGGGCGGTGGCCTTGTCGCGGTCGGCGCTCTCGGCGCGCCTGCGCTCCACGGCGAACTTGCCGAACGTCATCGTCGCGAGCGACAGCATGATGCCGAGCGTCGGAAAGAGCGGCGACACGAACAGCCCGTTCGACGACAGCAGCCAGATCGAGCCGCACCAGATCGCAACGACGAGGCCGCCGGCGCCGAGGACGCCGGCCACGAGGCCCGTCCTGAGAATCAGGACGGCGAGCGCGATTCCCGACCCGAGCACGACCTTGCTCTCCAGAACCGTGGAGAACTGAGACCGGCTGACGAAGTCCTGCGCGAGGAGGTTGTCGGCAACCGTGGCCTGCACCTCGACGCCGGCGAAGAGCGTATCGAGCGGCGTGGCGACGACCTCGCGGGTTCCGAGCGCGGTCGTCCCGACGAACACGATCTTGTCCCGGAAGGTTTCGGCCGGAACCTGACCGCTCATGACGTCCCCTGCGGACACGTACGGAAAGGTCTTCTTGCGTCCCCGGTAGCGCAGCAGCAGGTTGCTCTTGCCGTCGACCGGGATCGTCCGGTCGTCCATGCTCAGCGTCGCGTCGTTGGGGGTCGACACGTGCAGCGCCATATGGCGCGCTCCGGTCGTGGCCGCCACCGCGGCGAGCGCGAGTCCGGGATAGACGCGTCCCTCGAGCTCCACGAGCAGCGGCACCCGGCGCAGGATGCCGTCGGCGTCGGGCGCGGCATTCAGGAAGCCGGAGGCGCCCGCCGCCTCCGCGAGCATCGGCAGCGCGCACACGGCTCCCGTGGCCTGGAAAAACGGCGCCGATTCGGTCTCGCCCGGCCCATGCACCAGAGCGAGGCCGACGGGGTGCAGCACGCACTTGTTTCGCAAGCGTCGATCGTGCTCGAACGTCATCGCGTAGCCGAGAATGACGCGTCCGTCGCGAAGCGTGCGCGCGAGCCGCTTGTCGGGCGCTACGCGCTGGACCGCGCTCGAATAAACGACGCCCTCGCCGAGCTCGTCGTAGCGATCCGACTCTGCGAACACGATGTCCAGCGCAATCGTGGACGCGCCGTGTCCGCGCAGGCGTCCGATCAGCTCGCCGATCACGTCGCGGCGCCAGGGCCACTGGCCGACGTCGGCGAGGCTCCGCTCGTCCACGTCGACGATCACGACGCGATTGCTGAGCGGTCTCGTGGACATCGATCGCAGGACCGTGTCGTAGACGCCGGCGTCGAGGCGCGCGAACGAGGCGGGCCTCGTGATCGCGAGGCACACCGTCACGATGACCGGGGTGATGCCGCAGAGGAGGATCGTGCGGCGGCGCTTCGGGCGGGGCGAACTCTCCACGGCCTCCTACCTCACAGCGATCTCGACCCGCCGGTTCCGCGGCTCCCGCGTCCCGTCTGGCGTCTGAATCAGTGGATCGCCTTCACCGTGCGATCGCACCTCGATCGTCGAAGGATCGAGTCCGGCCTCGACGAGGATCGCGCGGACCGCGCCGGCCCGCTTCAAACCAAGCTCGACGTTCGCCGCCGCCGCGCCCACGGTGTCGGTATGACCGATGACGACGACCTCGGGAGAGGTGTACTCCTTGACGGCTTTCAGGATCTCGGGGACGACGGCACGGGATCCCTGCGTCAGCTCTTCGGACTGGAACTGGAAGTTCAACGTGAAGCGCCGCGGAATGGCGGGGAGCGCTGCGAGCGCGGCGCCGAACACGCTCTCGACCTCCGCTTCGCTCATCGTGCTGACCGGGCTGGGCGCACCGTTGACGCTCACCTCGGTCGACGCACGCGCGGACGACAGGTCGGCCAGACCGGCGGCGTTCGAGACGTGCACGCGTCCCACCCGTCCGCTGTCGGCGTCAGGAAGCAGCACGATCAGGACGCGCGCCGAGGGCGGTGGCTTCGGCTGCTCGATCGGCTTGGGCCCGCAGCCAGCAACCATCGCGCAGGCGAGCGCCGATGTCGTCGCGACGAGAGCGCGTCGCACGGACATTACTGAACGCGGATGACCAGGCTCGTCCCGCGGACGCCGACGATCGCCGCCGGGGTCTCCAGCCGGACGGCGTCCGGCGCGAGCTTCGCGATGCGGCCCGCGACGTACGCCGCCACGCCGCGGACGAACTTGAGCGCCATCTCCAGGTTCCCGCCGCCCGGCGCGTAGACGAACCGCTCGACACGAACCTCGCTGCTCGGGCCGAGCGAGACCCGCGTATCGTCCTTCAGCGTCACGCCGAGCGTCCCGTCGGGACCGGTGCGCAGTCCGTCGTTCTCGAGCACGGTCTGTCCGGGCTGGGCCGGGATCGCCGTGCCGTTACGCACGATGAAGGCCGCACCCGAGGCCACTTTCACCTTTCCAGCCGGATTGGCCTCCTGCGCGAAGGCAGGCGCAGCGGTTGCGGCTACCAGGGCAAGCACGCCGAGCGACCATCGAAGTGAGGTCATGAGCGAAGCTCCTTCCGATCAACCAGTTACGCCTCACGGCGCGCGACACCCTCGCGCAGATCGGCGGACGTCCGCGAAACGAACACCGACTTACAAAAGCGGCAGCGCTCGGAGGGGGGCTTCCGGGGAAACTCGCTATTTACGGTCTTGCGCCAGCTCAGCTTGCATCGGGCGTGCCGGGTGCCTGTTTTGGCCTACTTGCTGGTCGTCGTAGCGGGCGTGCGTGGTGCGACGGCGGCGTGCGAGCGGCGGGGTTCGGCGCCGCCTTCCACGCGAGCGGCGGCGGCGTCGACGGTGACGAGCGCGGCGTAGCCGTAGCGCACTTCACCCTTGCGTCCGATCTTCTGGAAACGATGGCCGCGCTCGTCGAGCTCGTCCAGGACGGAGCGCGGAATGCGATCTTCGATCTGGATGCGCGCGGCGGTGCCCTCGGCGTCTGCCGGATCGCGGACGATCAGAAACCGCGGCGCCTCGATCGCGCGCTGCGCCGGCATGCCGGAGTCGATGACGTTCGTGATGATGCTGTAGACCGATGACGTGATCCAGGCGTTTCCTGCCGCGGCAACGGCCATCCGCGGTTCCGCGGCAGCGCCGCGAAACACCAGCGTGGGCACGCTCGCCGTGGAGGATCGCGCGAGCGGCAGCAGCTGGCCGAACGCGCCCGGCGTCGTCCGATTCGAACGCAGGTGGTTGTTGTACAGGAATCCCAGGCCGCGCGACACGTAGAAGTTGCCGCCCCACGTCGAGAGCGTCTGGGTGATCGCGATCATGTTGCCGTCCGCGTCCGCAACGGCGAAGGCGGTCGTCCCGCGCCCGATTCGTTCGGTGCGGCCTGCGGCGTCGCCCGCCTCCTCGGCATCGTCGGGTGACGGCCTGAAGCGAGAGGCGCGCGTGGGATCGATCCGCTCGAACAGCTCCGCCGCATGCGCGGCATCGAGATGGTTTCCGAGGTCGACCGTCCAGTGCGCCGGATCCGCGATGCGCCGCAGCGAATCGCGTACTTTCCACGACTCGATCAGGTAGTGAAAGTAGTCCGGGTCTGTCGTGAACCGCGCGCCTGCTGACGGCGGAGCGGCGTCGGCCTGTTCCGGCGCGTAGCGATCGAGGATCTGCAGCGTCTCGACGAGTGACGCGCCAGACGCTACAGGCGGCGGCGCGGTGTACAGGACGTGGCCGCGATAACCGCCCGTCAGCGGTTTCCGCTCGATCGCCCGGTACTGCGCGAGATCCTCGTACGTCAGGATTCCGCCGTTCGCGGCCATGTCGTCGGCTATCTGCCGCGCGATCGCACCGCGATAGAAGGATGACGGATCCGCCGCGATGGCCCGCAGCGTGGCGGCATAGTCGCGATTGACGAAGCGATCGCCGGCGCGCGGCACGCGGCCGTTCGGGAGGTAGATGCGCGCCGCCTCGGGATACTTCTCGAGAAACGGCCGCCCTTCGGCAAGACTCGTGGGGAGCGCCGCGTCGAGCACGAAGCCCTGCTCCGCGTGAGCGACCGCCGGCGCGACGAGATCCGCCCACGCCACGCGGCCGCTGCCGTACTTGCGATACAGCAGGTCCATTCCCGCGACGACGCCGGGGATGTTGACGGCAGCCGGTCCGTCGGCCACGAGCCTGCCGTCGCGGAAGATCTTCGCGTTGTCGGTGGTCGCATGGGCGGGCGTCTGATCCTTGTAGTCGATGACGATCGGCTCGTTCATGCCCTTCAAGAACAGGATCGCCATGCCATCGCCGCCGATCCCCGACGCCTCCGGCTCGACAACACCCAGCGCGAACGACGCCGCCACGGCGGCGTCGACGATGTTGCCGCCGCGTTCGAGGGCGAGTGCGCCAGCTTCGGACGCGAGCGGATGGCCGGAGACGACGACAGCGCGCGAAGAGATGACGGCCGGCTTGATCAGCGGCTGCGCGGCCACCATCTCGTCGATCGTCTCCTCGAGCTCGACGTCGCCGCGTGCGTCCTCCGCTTCCCGCCGATAACGCTCGCCAAGGCGCTTCCACTCGTCGGCTGCCGGTCCGTCGCGATAGTAGAGATCGCGCAGAGTACGCCAGACGCGATCGAAGGCCGAGGTCAGGCTCCGTGCGGGCGCATTGCCGATGCGTACCGCCCTGGCATCGGCATCGATCGCCGCCACGTCAGGCGGCGCTGGCACGCTCCACAGGTCGAATGCATCCGGCACGAAGAGCGGCGGCGCGTCCACGGCGCTTCGGAGCGGGTTCCCGTTGTACACCGGCTCAGGATCCGGAATGGCGCCGATGAGGATCGTCCGCCCGTCCGGCGACCAGGCCGGGAAGCCGCCGCGGCGCGACGCCAGCACGGGGCCCGGCGCAGGTCGGGCCCGGACGGCGCCGCCCGTCTCGCCGCGCGCGTCGACCGCCGAAACCCACACGGAGCCCAGCCCCTCGCGCACCGCGAAGTACGCGACGCGTTTTCCATCCGGCGCCCACGCCGGCGACTGCTCGTCGCCGCGGGCGCGAGTCACGCGCATCGGCTCCCGCTTGCTCTCCGCTTCCAGCTCCAGCACCCAGATGTCTCGCTCTCCGTCGTCGCTGCCGCGATCGCTGACGTAGAGGACGCGCGACGAGTCGGGCGAGACGCGCCCCTGGAGCTCGTCGCTGTCAGGATCGGACAACCCTTCGAGCGGTTTCGGCGCAGCATTCGCTTTGCCCGTGGCGTCGATGGTGTAGAGATCCCAGCCGCCTTCGTGGAAGTACGAGAACAGGATCCGGCCGTCCGCCGTCCACGACGGCCAGCGCTCGTCGCCCTTCAGGGTTGTCAGACGTTCGGCCGGCGCTCCGGTCGCGCGCGCGATGTAGATGTCGAACGTGCCGTCCCGATCGGACGCGAACGCGACTGTCCCGTCGCGCGACCAGGCCGGATCGCGATCGGCATACGGCTTCGGCTCTTCGACGCGCTCAGGGCCGTCCCGAGCGGAGTGGAGGGACGGCGAGGCCGGCTCTACCGGCCGGGCCTCACGCCCGTCCGGCGCCGACATGTAAATGCGATCGAAGTAGGAGAAGGCGATGCGCCTGCCGTCGAGCGACCAGGCCGGATCGCGCGCGCCCGCACCGCCGTGGACCGCCCCCTGCGCAACGAGCAGTGCGGCGATCAACGCGGGGCAGTAGCGGCGCACGCGTGGATCAGGGATTCGCGACCGAGGCCATCACGTGGCGGACCGCCGCGACGATCGAGCGCGACGAGATTCCGTAGCGATCGACCAGCTCGTCGGGCTTGCCGCTCCTTGGAATCTCGGTGACGCCGAGTCGAACGACCGACACACCTTCGGGGCACACCGCTTCGCTGACGGCATCGCCGAGCCCGCCGTGCACATAGTGGTCCTCGACGGTGATGATGCGATCGTGCGTGCGGCGCGCGGCGGACAGCAGCGTCGCCCTGTCGATCGGCTGGACCGAGTACGCGTCGATGACACGGATGGCGATCCCTTCGCGCGCGAGCTCGTCGTGCGCCTTCAGCGCCTCGAATACGGTGATCCCGGCGGCAACGACCGTGGCGGCATCATCCGCGCTCGAGCGAAGCACCTTTGACCCGCCGGCCTCGAACCGCTCCTCGGCGCCGTAGATGACCGGCGTTTTCGGCCGCGACGTACGGATGTACACGGGGCCCGGCTGCTCGGCTGCCAGTGCGACGAGCCGCTCTGCGCTCGTGCCGTCGCACGGATAGAGGACCGTGCAGTTCGGCACGGCCCGCATCATCGCGAGATCCTCGAGCGCCATCTGCGACGGTCCGTCTTCGCCGATCGACACGCCGGCATGCGACCCCGCCAGCTTCACGTTCAGGTTCGAGATGCCGAGCATGCGGATGAAATCCGCGGCGCGCGCCAGGAAGCACGCAAATGTCGACGGGAACGGAATCGCGCCGTGCGCGGCCAGCCCCATCGCCATGCCCACCATCACCTGTTCGGCGATGTACGCCTGGTAGAAGCGGTCCTTCGTCGCGGGCTGCTTCGCGAATTTCTCGGCGAACGTGGAGTTGCCCACGTCGGCGTCGAGCGCCACCACGCGCGGGTCCGCGGCACCGAGCGCCGCCAGCGCGGTGCCGTACGCCTCGCGTGTCGCGACGCTGTCGCCGAGCTTGTAGGCAGGCGCCGGCAGCGACGCCGGACCGGAACGCGGCCACGGCCGGCCCTTGGCCGCCGGCTTCTGGATCCAGGGTCGCGGACCGTCCGGCACGAACTGGCGCTCGAGCTCGGCGATCGCCCGATCGAGCTCCTCTCCCTTCTTGAGGGGCTTGCCGTGCCAGCCGTCCTTGTTCTCGAAAATCGAGACGCCCTTCCCCTTCAGCGTCCGCGCGACGATCATCGTCGGGCGATCCTTCGTGCGGCGTGCGTCGGCGAACGCGCGGAGCAGCGCCTCGAGATCGTGGCCGTCGACCGCCGTCGCGTGCCAGCCGAACGCACGCCACCTCGCTACGTACTCGTCCACGTCGTGGCCGAACTGCGTCGGTCCGCTCTGGCCGAATGCGTTGACGTCGATGATGGCGCACAGGCTTGAGAGCTTCAGCCTCGGCGCGACCTGCGCCGCCTCCCAGACGGAGCCTTCGGCGACTTCGCCGTCACCGAGCAGGGCATACGTGCGGTAGTCGGATCCGATGAGCCGCGCGTTCAACGCGGTGCCGATGGCTGCGCAGATGCCCTGACCGAGCGAACCGGTCGCGACGTCGACGAACGGAAGCCGCGGCGTCGGGTGGCCCTCGAGATCCGACTCGATCGAGCGGAGCTTGAGCAGCTCGGCGCGATCGAACGCGCCCGCCTCCGCCCAGGCCGCATACAGGATGGGCGCGGCGTGGCCCTTGGACAGCACGAACCGATCCGCGTCGGGATTCTGCGGGTTGGAAGGCTCGTACCGCATCTCCGCGAAAAAGAGCGTCGCGATGATCTCGGCGGCGGACAAACAGGTCGTCGGGTGTCCGCTGCCGGCCTCGGTGGTGGAGCGGACGCAGTCGATGCGAAGCCTGGTTGCGATGTTGCGAAGGGAATCGAGAGAGAGCGCGGTGGTGGTCATCGGTTGAGGCGCGTCAGTCTATCTTATTTTATGCCGCGGGCGACGAGCGCAAGCGCGAGCGCAGCCGCTTCGGCACCGCGCGGCCGCGGCCCGGCCTGGAGCGCCGCCAGGGTCGCCTGAGCACGGTCCTCGAAGATCGGCTCACCCGACTCGGCTGCCGCGCGCGCCAGTACGCGCGCGGCGCGGCAGTTGAGCTCGAACGGCTTCAGAGGATCATCCGGGTCGGCGCGATCGAAGAAGCCACCGCCCGGCACGTCCCACATCGCGCGGCAGCAGTGATGAAGCAGCTCCTCCGCGAGCATCTCGTAAGGAATACGGGCGCTGGCTTCGTGCGCATGGAGAAGCGCCTCGGCCAGCCGTACGTGATCCGTCAGCAGCCCGCGCACCGATGGATCTTCCGCGACGTGGCCGACGCCGTCGCCAGGCTTGTAAGAAACGAGGACGGTTCGCTCGAGCGCCGCAATCGCCGCTTCGGCAAAGGCGGGCTCTTCGAGCACGGCGCCCGCCTGCACCATCGACGAGACCATCGCCGCGTTGGCATCGGTCAGAAGCGTCGAATCGATGATTGGTCCGGGGGCCCCTGTCCCCCGGATTCCGGCGGCGCCGCCGGCAACGCTTGCTTTGAACGCGCCATCAACGCGCGTGAGATTCGACGCGACGAACCTCGCGACGCCTCGTGCCGCTTCGACATATCGCGACGCGCCGAACAGTGCCGCGGCATGCACGAGCAGGTCGAGGACGTCGGCGTTCCGCATCAACAGCTTCTCCGCCGCGCCAGCCCGGCGCCGAACGCCGCCGTCGTCCGGATCGATCAGCGTGTCGATGATCCAGTCGATGGCGGCAGGAGCGCTGTCGTCCTGGCGAGCGACGAGAAGGCGGACGTCGTCGAGCGAGGTCTCCTGCGTGTCCGGCGAGTCGACAGCTTCCGGCGGGGCGCCATTCTGGCCGCGCTCGATCTCGGACCGCCGCGTACGCCAGGCCTCGTCGACCTTTCCGAGCAGATCGAGGAACTCGGCGGGCGATTCCGGCGCGCCGCCGCCAAACAGGCGACCGCCCGGTGTCAGAAAGGCGGCGCTGGGCCACTCGCCGAACCCGTAACGATCGGCGAGATCCGGCCTGCGCTCGGCGTCGATCGTCACGGCAACGGCGCCGACCGGCGCTGAAACATCCGCGGACGCCGATTCGAGGACGGCGGCGAGGCCAAGCGACGCGCGCGACCAGTGTGTCTCGAGGAGTAACAGGATGGGACAATCCAGTTCGCGCGCGCGTGCAGCCGCGTTCGTCCAATCCGACCAGGCAATCGCCGGCGCGACGCGTGCGTGCGGCATCTACCACTCAATTATAATGAGCGGTAGATGCCCCATCGCATTACGCTGATCCCTGGAGACGGCATCGGTCCGGAAGTCACCGATGCGGTCGTCGCCGTGCTGAAGGCCGCCGGCGTCGCCATTGACTGGGATCGACACGACGCAGGCATCACCGCGTTCGAGAAGTCCGGCGCGTCGCTGCCCGAGGAGCTGCTCGCGTCGATCTGCCGGAACAAGGTCGCGCTCAAGGGACCGGTGACGACTCCGATCGGCGAGGGTTTCACGAGCGTGAACGTCGGGCTGCGGCAGGCGCTCAATCTGTACGCGAACCTGCGGCCCGTCTCGAACCTCCCCGGCGTTGCGAGCCGTTTCTCGAACGTCGATCTCGTCATCGTCCGCGAGAACACGGAGGATCTGTACTCCGGCCTCGAGCACGTCGTCGTCCCTGGCGTCGTGGAAAGTCTCAAGATCATCACCGAGAAGGCCTCGACGCGCATCGCGCGGTTCGCCTTCGACTTCGCGCGGCAGAACGGCCGCAAGCGAATCACGGGCATCCACAAGGCGAACATCATGAAGCTCGGCGACGGTCTCTTTCTCGAGTCGTTGCGGGCCGTCGCGCGCGCGTATCCCGAGATCACGTACGACGAACGGATCGTGGACGCCGCGTGCATGCATCTCGTGATGCGGCCCGAGACGTTCGACGTGCTGCTCCTGCCGAACCTGTACGGCGACATCGTCTCGGATCTGTGCGCGGGCCTCGTCGGCGGCCTCGGGATCGTGCCCGGGGCCAACCTCGGCGTCGACTCCGCCGTGTTCGAAGCGGTGCACGGCAGCGCGCCCGACATCGCCGGCAAGAACGTCGCGAACCCGGTCGCGCTGCTCCTCTCCGCCGTGCTGATGCTGCACCACCTGGACGAACGCGCTGCCGCGGAGAGAATCATGACCGCGTTGACCGC
>DATAFJ010000266.1:0-3376 GCA_036257535.1 Vicinamibacterales bacterium
GCAAGTTATAACAAACATGTTCCTATCATGTTGCCAATCGCTCCTGATCACATCGCACTCGAAGGTGCCACCAGAGCTGACCGTCATCGTCAGAACATCGCCCGGCTTTGGGATGGCCTTGAGCTCGACCTGTTTGCCGAATCGAACGTCACTGTTTGCGATTGTTTCCGGGGTCTCCTTCCCCTCGCGGCGGACGCGGAGGGAAGGAATCCTGAGACTTATCTCGACTGTTTGCGCCATTTGTTGGTCAGAAAGCAGAACGCCCTCCTGCATGATCGCACGAGTCGACTGGCTGATCGCCTACGTTCCGAGCAGAGCCTTCCCTATACGCACGCGGCGCCGAACTGATCCGTCCTAGGTCTCCAAGACGCAAGCCTCGCCTGTCGGGGCAACGGCGGTCCCATTCGCGCTCGACGTCTCAGCCCTTGGCGACGACTGAGGAGCTATCGGGACGGCTTGAGAGCGAATCATGCTAACGTCGCAATAACATGGCGGCCGGGATTTATGGTCCTCTGTATCGGTACCTCGAGCATCGGTACGCCGATACAGTGGTGCTCACGTTTTGGGCAGATGGAATCCTGCGGGGAACGTGCGGTTCGAACGCATCGCCCTGACCGACCGGCCGCCACCGATGTCCCGCTCACCCTTTGATGTAGGGCAAACAGCCCGCGCATGCTGGTGTTGGATGCAACGGCGTCCACGTCTCGGCCGGTAACGCCCTCTGCAGGTTCTGGCGCGAACAGGTGCCAACCAACCGCCTTTCGAGGCACATCGCCAAAGAGCATCCTCGTCCGCGACGGCTCGACATGTTGCTCACACTCGTGCGAACGCGCACCGCCGCCCGGATAAAAAAGTCGAACTAGCACGCGTGGCGACCCACCGGTGATGTCACCGGCCAGGCGAATCGCCCGCGGTGGAGTGGATGGGCACGGCTGTCAACGAATAGGAGGCGACGATGACGGGAACGATTCGAACGTTGCGAGTCGATAAGGGATTTGGGTTCATCAAGGACAACGCAGGGAAGGAATATTTCTTCCACCAGAGTGCGGTGTATGGAGAGGGGCTCAAGGACCTTCGTGAGGGTGACACAGTAGAGTTCGACGTCGGCCAAGGACCGAAAGGGCCTCGGGCCGAGAACGTGCGGCGCACGTCCACGTAAACAAGGGCTGACCGTACTCAGTGGGCTCAATCACTTCCAGGACGTTCACGACGCAGAGGGTCCGCTGCCAGCGTCATCGCTTAGGCGCAACCCATTCGGCAGCGGCTCGCCGAAGGCACGGCTCGTGTCGGCAAACGTCGCCGCCACTACCTCGTACACCGGCCGCGCCTGGTCCGGTTCGACGCCAGCGTCCCGCAGCCGCTGCCGTGCGGCATCTAACACGAGCTCGTCCAGATCCCGCAGCGGGTCGCCGGTCAATGCGCCGATCTGAACGATCGCCGCGAAGACCTCGGGGGTACTCCGTTCGTTCGCGACCAGCTCCTCGAGCCAGCGGCCGGCGTCGGACGCCGCCACTACGCTGGTCAACGGTCCATAGATCGGCGTGCGCGCGCCGAGCCGCCCGATCGACCAGAGCAGGCTTGCGTTGCCTTCGTCACGGCGGAGACGCCGCACGACTTCGTCGCCAATCTTCACCCGCGTCGCGGCGTCGAGGCGCTCGAGGCTCGCGAGCAGACGCCAGCTCTCACGCTCGACCTGCGGGTTCGGCTTCTTCGCCTTGGCGCTGGCGAGGCCGAGGTCGGCCATCACGCGCTGCGCGAGCTCGCGCTGCTGTCCCGCGGTGAAGCCGCCGGACGCCCGCTGCCACAGGACGAGCCACTCGACCCGATTCTGGATCGAGCTCACAAAGCTCACGCCCGCGGCGTAGACCTTCCGTGCCTCGGTGATCCGCCACGGGTCTTTGGCCGCGCCGAACCCCGGACGGATGCAGAATCCGAACAGGTTGAGCCATCGCGCTTCAAGCGGCGCGGATCGCCGGCGTCCTTCACCGACCTCGAGCAGCGCATCGGCGAGTTGCCGGATGACGCCGAGCGGCCAGACGCTCTTCGCGTATCCGAAGTGCTTCTCGATCTGCGCGACGATGTCCTCTGGCGTGACGTCGCCTGATGGCCGATCGAACAGCGAGCGGATCAGTGCTCCTGCCGCACCGATCGCCTCGTCCGCGATCACGACTTCGCTCGACTCATCCTTCGACGTCGCGCCCTCCGCTCCGTCCATCTCCTCCGCAGCGCTCCGCACCTGAAACTGCAGCCGCCAGCGATGTTCGGTCGTCTCCGATCGGCACCATACGTCCAGCGTGCCGACTTCCGTGAACGCAACCGACAGTCGGACCGGCAGCTCGACGTGACGCGACTTCCGCCCGAAGCGGAATACGGTGACGAGCGGCGCATGTTCCCGCGCGTCCACGTCCGGATCGAGAGAGACGATATCGCCGGCACGATCCGGGCGCGTCGTCGAGCTGAAGAGCGAGAAAGACACGGGACGATTCGTCACGACGGTGAACAGATGATCGAAGGTCCGTTCCGTCCCTTCCTCCGTCCCCCGCGCGAGCACGCAGACCGCCGCGGTCAATCCCGCTCCGCGCGGAGCGCCGAGAGCGATGTAGTACGCGCGTCCGCTCCCCGCCTTCACGAGGGACTCTGTGCGGCCGATGCCGGCCCGCAGCCGAGCGTAGGTTGCCGCGCCGATGGCAACCGCCGCCTCGAGATTGCCGGTTACGAGCAACCGCGGGGTATTCCCGAACCAACCGGCCAGCGTCTGCGCAATCCGCTCGCGTGCGACCGGCGGGGTGAAGAAGCCACCGTTGAACAGCACCAGGTCGGGACGGATCATCCGCCGCCCGGCAGTCACAACCAAGGCGCGGTGATCGGACGCGAAGACGGCCGCGGAGCGCGCGAGAAAGGCGGCCAGATGGCGCGTGATCGCTGGATCGGTTTCGTACGGCAGCCCGAGCTCGCGCAGGCCGGCGCGGCGATCGTGGCCGCGGCTCTCCTCATCCGCCCGCGTCAGCGGCAGGAATTCGTTGAGGGCCGCCTCCACTTCAACGCGCGTCAGATCGAGGGTGATCGAGTCGCCGATGAGCGACCGGCCGGCGCCGAGGACGGTAATCGGCACGCGGTCTGCTGTCGCCTCGCCGAGCATCCGTTCCTTGGCCGCGCTGCACAGTCGGCGGAGCGACGACCGCTGCGTAATCGTCAGCCGCATGGTGGGGCGGACCTCGGCGATCCGACGCTCGACGATCGTGGCGAGCGCGAGATCGAGGTTGTCGCCGCCGAGGAGCAGGTGATCGCCGATCGCCACGCGTTCGAACGACGGCGCACCTGCTTCGACTCGGACCCGGATCAGGCTGAAGTCGGTTGTGCCGCCCCCGACGTCGCA
>DATAFJ010000181.1:0-3242 GCA_036257535.1 Vicinamibacterales bacterium
CTCTCATCACTGCAGTCGAAGCTCGACGTCGCCGCCTCGTTCGCGAAGAGAGGACTCTACGACGAGGCAATCGCCGCTTACGAAGGCGTGCTGCAGGCCGCGCCGGCGCTTTCGTCCGTACAGCTCCAGCTCGGCTGGATCAACGAACAGAAGAAGGAGACGGCGAAAGCGATCGCCGCATACGAGCGGGCGATTGAAGCCAGTCCCGAGTCGGTCGAAGCGCGGCGCGCGCGGACGCTGCTCGCTGCATTAAAAGAAAAGCCCTGACCAGCCGCACTACCAGATTCGTGGTGGTTGCCGCCGCGGCAGCCGCCGTCGCGGCGATCCTCTTTTTCCGGACGTCGCGCCCGGCCGAAGCCGGGCCCATCATCCTCATCTCGATCGACACGCTCCGCGCCGACCGGCTGCCGGCATATGGCTACCAGAAGGTTCGAACGCCAGCGATTGACGCGCTGGCCGGGGACGGTGTCCTGTTCGAGCGCGCGTACGCGCACGTGCCGCTGACGCTTCCCTCGCACGCATCGATGCTGACCGGGCTCCTGCCGTTCGAGCACGGCGTCAGGGACAACGTCGGCTTCGCGGTAAAGCCGTCCGCGCGCATGCTGCAACATCTGCTGCGCGATCGCGGTTATGCGACGGGAGGTTTCGTCTCTGCTTACGTGCTTCGGAAGGAAACGGGGATTGGCGCCGGCTTCGACGTATACGACAGCGATTTTCCCGCCACGTCACCGGAGCTCTCGATCGGTCAGGTTCAGCGTGACGGCGCCCAAACCGTCGAACACGCCACTCGTTGGATGGCGCAGGTCACGTCAGGGTCGTTCTTCCTCTTCCTGCACCTATACGAACCGCACGTCCCTTACACACCGCCAGCACGGTATGCGTCGTGCGCTCCGTACGACGGCGAGATCGCGTACGCTGACGAGCTCGTCGGAAGATTGATCGATGCGCTCAAAACGCAGCGGCGCTACGAGTCAGCCACGATCATGCTCGTGTCGGATCACGGCGAGGGTCTCGGCGATCACGGCGAGCTGGAACACGGCCTGTTCATCTACGACGAGTCGATCCGCGTGCCGTTCATCGTCAAACCTCCGGGCAGATCGGCTCGACTGCGCTTGGGCGAGACAGCCGGACGACGCGTCGCTGCGCCGATCCAGCTCATCGACGTGGCGGCGACGCTGCTGGAAGCGGCCACACCAGCGCCCAGAGCACGTGCCGGGGACGGATCAGTAGCGCTCGGCAGTGGTCGATCGCTCTGGTCCGTCATCAACGGCTCCGATCCGACGTCGGTGGGCGAAATCGGCGTGTACTCCGAGTCGCTGTACGCGCGTTACCACTTCGGCTGGAGCGAACTGCAGGCGCTCACCGACGCACGCTACCGCTACATCAAGGCGCCCCGGCCGGAGCTGTACGATCTGACGAACGATCCGCGAGAGCAGCGCAACATTGCGGGAGAGCGCGCGCAGGCGGCGCAGGCGATGCGCGTAGCGCTCGACCGGCTTGCGGAGGGTGCCAAAGTGGATCGGCCGTCGGCCGTCACGGCCGCGGAACGAGAACAGTTCCAGGCGCTCGGCTACGTCGGCATGCAGGCCGAACTGGGCGACGACGTCGCCGGCGAGAAGTTACCGGATCCGAAGGACAAGGTCGGTGTGCTCGAGGAGTACCGCAAGGCGGTCACTCTGGCGGCTCGTCGCGATTACGAAGGAGCGATTACCGGGTTGCGTCGGATCCTTCAGGACAATCCGAGCATGGCGGACGTCTGGCAGCAGGTCGGCAACCTGCTGATGCGGGTCGATCGCCCGACGGAGGCGCTCGCCGCGTACAAGCAATTTGTCGCGCTTAAGCCGACACAGTCGAACGGTCTCGTGGCAGTCGCCGCGACGCTGCTCAGGCTCCAGCGTCTGAATGAGGCGCGGCAACATGCCCAGCTCGCCGTCAAGGTTGCGGCGCCGCACGAACGGCTTGCGCGGGCTTCGGCGCACGAGATGCTGGCGAAGATCGCGCTCGCCGCTCGAGACGGCGAAACGGCACGCCGAGAGGCGCAGTTGGCCCAGGAAGAAGATCCAACACTCCCAATGCCTCTTTATGTCCAGGCGCTGCAGCTTCACACCGCCGGCCGTTACGCCGAGGCGCTGCCGCTTTTCGCCGACGCCGCGAAACAGGTCAACGCGCGCACGCTCACGATCACGGAGCTTTACTTCTATTTAGGTGACACGCTGGCCCGTCTGGGACGAAATGCCGAGGCGGAGGCGGCGTTCAAAGAGGAGCTTCGTCTCTTCCCGCAGAACCGGCGCGCGTATGCGGGATTGGCGATGCTCTACCGCTCGCTCAGCCGCGACGCCGAGGCAGAGAAAGTCATCCGCGACATGCTGGAGATGGCGCCAGGCGCCGAGAGCAGATCACTGGCGCGACAACTTTGGACCATGTTCGGGGAGCCCGAGAAAGCCGCGGGGCTGCGGCCGGAGCGATAGGTCACACAAGTGGCGAAGTCCCGGGGCCGACAGCGGCCCGCCGGCGAAGGCCGGACGACCAACGCGGTTCCAGCCAGCGGCCGGCGAGCGGCACTTGGCCTGATCCTGGTCGTGGGCCTGCTGGGTGCGGTCGCCTGGTGGTTCGTCCGCGCGACGCCGGTCGCGTTTCCTCGGAGCGCAGATCAGAATGTTCTGCTCGTCACGATCGACACGCTGCGAGCCGATGCGCTTGGGTGTTATGGCGGCGCTGCCGCCACGCCGGCGCTCGACGCGCTGGCGCGGCGCGGCGTGCGGTACGACTTCGCACACGCGCACGCCGTTGTCACGCTGCCATCGCACGCGAGCATTCTGACGGGCCTGTTTCCATACCAGCACGGGATCCGCGACAACAACGGCTATCGTTTGCGGTCGGACACGGTCACGCTGGCGGGAACGCTGAAGCGCGCAGGCTTCGCGACCGCCGCATTCGTCGGCGCGTTCCCGCTGGACGCGCGGTTCGGCCTCCCGGCGGGTTTCGACGTCTACGACGATGCCTATCAGGAGTCGGGGCGTTTGGCCGAGTTCGAGATGCCCGAGCGTCGCGCCGATGAAGTGGTCGCTCTGGCGCGGAGGTGGATCGCGACGCAGCAGGGGAAATGGTTCGTCTGGATCCACGTTTATGACCCGCACGCGACATATCTGCCACCGCCGCCGTTCGACGCGCAGTACGGTTCGAATCCGTATCTCGGAGAAGTCGCTTACACCGACCATGCTCTTGCGCCGCTTTTCGCCGAT
>DATAFJ010000009.1:0-1808 GCA_036257535.1 Vicinamibacterales bacterium
AGCGTGCGCAGGAGCGAGAGCTGTCCGGGCGTGCCGCCAGCGGTGAAGCCCAGAAGTGCCGCTGCGGCACGCCCCGCGACGCGCTTCGGCGACCGTGCAGAGGCACCCAACTGCGCGAGCAGGGCTCGAACAGCCGCGCGATCTTGTTCGAACTCTTCAGCCAGCTGTCGGAACAAGCGGCCGTCTGCCGTGCCCTCGTGCGTCGCGGCGAGACGACGGACGACGTGGATGGCGGCGTCGGCGCCGCCCAGATGATCGCGAAGATAGGCGACCAGCGACTGACGCTTCTCATCCGTCGCCCTCGAGCGCCGCGCGGGCCGTGCCAGGTACGTGGCCAGTGCGGCGACGGCAACGACGCCGGCGATGGCGAGCGGTGCCGCGTCCATCGCGGCCGTCGTCGGTCTCGTGCGCGCTGACTCGGAGATGTGATCCATCATGCCGCTCCCACCGCCACGGCTTCCGCACGAATCGACACGCCGCGGCAGTTATCACACGTGCCACACGCAGCCCATTCAGCGGCTTCGCCGAGAGCCTCGAGCAGAAGCCGCGTCCGGCATAATGCCGTCTGCGCGTAGACCACGATCTGTTCGAGCTTGGCCTGGTCACGCTCGCGCCGTTCGTCGTACGCTGCCACAAGAGCGTCAATGGGCGTCGAGAACAGCCTGGAGCACGTCTCATAGCGCGAGCCTTTGCGCTCGACGACCAAGCGGTCTTGCTTCAGTGCTGCGAGCACGACACGGCGCTTGCTGGCAGCAAGTCCAGGAGTCAGGTCACGAATCTCCTCGGTGGTCAGGGAGCGCGCGACGTTCGCCGTGCGTAGACCCTCGATGAGCGTCGTAAAGTCGTCCGCCGTGGGATACCGGCCGGCCATGAAGAAACGTTGTAGGCTCCGATCGCGTCGCTGGAAGAGCAGCACGCAGTCGGCGGGATCCCCGTCGCGGCCCGCGCGGCCGGATTCCTGGTAGTAGACATCCAGTGAGGCGGGAAGGTCGTAATGGATTACCGTCCGGATGTCAGGCTTGTCGATGCCCAGACCGAACGCATTGGTCGCGATGATCAGCGGGACGTCGCCGTTCATGAAGGCGTCCTGCGCCTCGGCTCGGTCACGCGCGCGCTGCCGACCGTGATAGGTCACGACGGAAATCCCTTCGGTGCGGAACAACTGGCCCAGGGACTCGACATGTCGGACCGTCGCCGCATAGACGATGGTCGCCCCGCTGCGTTCGCGTACGAGTTCCAGCACCTGACGCTGCTTGTCGGTATCGCTGGACACCGGCCGGACCTGATACGAGAGGTTCGGTCGATAGGCCCCCGTGTTGATCACGCGCAATGGACCGACGCCGAGCTGTGAAGTGATATCGGCGATGACGTCTGGTGTCGCCGTCGCCGTGAGTGCGAGGACCGTGGGCGATCCGAGTCGGCGGAACGCCGACAGCGCGTCCAGATACGCTGGGCGGAAATCGTGCCCCCACTGGCTGATGCAATGCGCCTCGTCGATCACGACGAGATCGACGGCACCACTGGCGAGCTGCCTTTGGAGATCTGGTGAGGCGAGCTGTTCCGGTGTTGTGAAGACGAATTCCACGGCGCGACGTCGAACCTTTGCGCGCGCCTGGTGCTTGTCAGCTGCGGGAATCGCGCTGTTGACCTCGACCGCGTCCAGGCCGAGCGCCGTGACCTTCTCAGCCTGGTCGCGCATCAAGGCGATCAACGGCGAGATCACCACGGTCATCCCGGGCAACAGCATCGCGGGCAGCTGGTAGCACAGCGACTTGCCTGCCCCCGTCGGCATGATCGCCAGAGTGTGT
>DATAFJ010000015.1:0-7936 GCA_036257535.1 Vicinamibacterales bacterium
GGGCTTGGGGATTCGGATAACTGATCCGAACGATCCTCGTGTCGCGCTATATCGGGGTGTTCGAGATCCGGAACTGCTCCGCGCGCACGGCGTCTTCATCGCGGAGGGTCGCCTCGTCGTTCGACGTCTTCTGGAGTCGTCTCGATTCCGTGCGAGGACTGTGCTCGCGGCGCCTGCGGCGCGCGCGGGACTGGCCGACCTGCTCGAATGGTCCGACGATACCGAGGTCTACGAGGCCGAGCTTCCGCTCTTCCGCGAGCTGACCGGCTTCAACGTGCATCGCGGCTGCCTGGCAATCGGTGAGTGGCGCGGCCCGGCACCTTCGTGGCAGGACGTTGTTCCATCGGCGCGCACGGTCGTCGTGCTCGAGCGCGTCGGCAACCCCGACAACGTTGGCGGCGTGTTTCGCGCGGCGGCCGCGCTCGGCGCCGACGCGATCCTGCTCTCGCCCGGCTGCGCGGATCCCCTGTATAGGAAGTCGATTCGGACGTCGATGGCCGCGACGCTCACGCTGCCATTCGCCGTCGTCGAGCGATGGCCCGCCGGCCTGAACGAGCTTCGGTCGCGCGGCTTTTCGATCCTCGCGCTGACCCCCTCCGGCGAAGAAGAGATCTCCGGGGTGCAGCGTCCTGAACGGGCGGCGCTGCTTCTCGGCCACGAAGGCCTGGGTTTGCGCGCCGAGACGCTCGCGCTGTGCGATCGACGCGTCCGGATTGCCATGACGCCAGGCGCGGACTCGTTGAACGTCGTCACCGCAGCGGCGGTGGCGCTGGACCGCTTTCGCGTGTAGCCACGGATGACTCCGATTAATTCGTAGCCACGGATTACACGGATGACACGGATTACACGAAGCCACGGATTACACGGATTACGCCGATTAAATTGGATTAGTCAGGATGTAATCTGACAGTCGTGCTCGGGAGGAGCGATGACGACTGAGCAGAAAATCATCCACACGCAACGTGGGCTGCTGGAGCTCGGGCGCCAGCTGGGAATGTCTCGCAAGCCTGTCGAGTGATGGGCTACCGCCACGACAGCTTCTATCGGTTTCAGGAACTGTACGGCGTGGGCGGCGTCGAAGCGCTGCGGGAGATCAGCCGCCGCAAGCCCAACCTCCGGAATAGGGGCGCAGGAAGGCGGCGTGGTGACTGAGGCGCAGATTGCGGCACTGGAGGCAGGCCAACGCGAGAAGGAAGCCCACGGCGAGTTGGAGAGCGAGTGCCCAGGCTACTGCGGCGCGAAGGACAAGTTCTCCGTCGGGACGTTGAAGGGTGTCGGCTGGATCTATCAGCAGACGTTTCTCGACCCCTACGCGAAGGTCGGCTTTGCCACGCTGTACACCGACAAGACGCCGGTCACCGCGGCCGACCTGCTGAACGACCGCGTGCTGCCCTCTTCACCGAGCACGGGATTCCGGTCTCGCGCATCCTGACCGACCGCGGTACGGAGTATTGCGGGACGCCGGATATTTCTCGACAGCTTGGCGGTGGCCCAGGAGAAGCTGATTGCGTAACAGCGCGCGATCACCACGACGGTCAGATCGTGTCTTGGCTTTCACAATTGGATTTCTGCTAGAGACGATCGGTGAAGTCCGTGAAAATCCGTCGCTTGTTTGAGTCGTGTAATCCGCGACATCCGTGGCTCGTTTGAGTCGTGTAATCCGTGAAAATCCGTGGCTCGTTTGAGTCGTGTAATCCGTGAAAATCCGTGGCTTGTTTGAGTCGTGTAATCCGCGACATCCGTGGCTCGTTTGAGACCGTGCAATCCGTGAAATCCGTGGCTAACCGTGATCCTGAGAAATCCGTGGTCATTCCTCCCGCAGCACCACGATGGGATCCACGCGTGTCGCGCGACGCGCCGGGATGTAACACGCCACGAGCGCGATGAGCGCGATAAAGATCGTCACGGCCGCCATCGTGACGGGATCGGTCGGTCTGACGTTGAAGACGAGCGTGCGCATCACGCGTGAAAGTGCAAGCGCGGCGATGACGCCGGCCGCGAGCCCGATCCCGGTGAGCGTTGCGCCCTGCCGAAGCACCAGACCGAGTACCGTCGACCGCGTCGCACCGAGCGCCATCCGGATGCCGATCTCGTGCTTCCGCTCCGACACCGTGTAGGACAGGATGCCGTAGGTGCCGACCGCCGCGAGAAGCAGCGCGAGGCCTGCGAATGCGCCGAGCAGCACGGCCACGAAGCGCCGTTCGGAGACCGATTCGCCAAACACGTCGGTCATCGTCCGCAGCTTCACCATCGGCAGCGACGGATCCGCCTCGCGAACGACCTGGCGCAGGCTGGGCGCGAGCGCATCGAGCGCGAGGTCCGAGCGCACGACGACGTTCATGTTGGTCGTTGCGAATTGCGCCACGCGCGGCAGCTGTTCGTAGAGAAAATACAGCTCGGTGCCGACCGGCTGATCGAGCCCGCCCTGCTTGACGTCCTTCAGAATGCCGACGACCGTGAAGAACGGCGTGTTCGGACCGCCCGGCTTGATCCGGCGACCGACCGGCGTGGTGCCAGGGTAGAACTTCTTCGCGAGCGCTTCGTTGACCAGCATCACTGGCGGACCCGTCGTGTCGGTTTCGGTGAATGCGCGCCCATCGACCACCGGGATTCCCATCGTCGCGATGTACTGCGACGTGACGGTCTGGTAGTAGTCGACGTTGTGGATTGGACCGTCCGGCGTCATGGGCACGCCCTCGAACGTCGTGTCGTTCGCGTTGACGTCGCGTGCGGGCGGCAGGCCGTTCATCGCCGCGGCGCTCTTGACTCCCGGGATGCGCGCGATCTGCTCGAGCACCCGCGTGAAGAACACCGGCCGGGACTCGGGCTTCTGATACTGAGCCGCAGGCAGGACGAGGCCGAACGTGGAGAGCCGCGCGCGGTTGAAGCCCGCGTCCACGTTCATCAGGTTCCAGAAGCTGCGCAGGAGCAGGCCGGCGCCGGCGACCAGGACGACGGCGAGCGCCACTTCGGCCATGACGAGCGCGCTGCGCGTGCGGGCACGCGCGGTGCTGGAGGTCGTCCGCGTTCCGCCCTCTTTCAGCGCGCCGTGAAGGATCGTTTCGCGGACGTGCAGGAGCGGCGACAGTCCGAAGAGCAGGCCGGTCAGCACGGCCACGCCGAGCGTGAAGAGGAGCACCGCGGGATCGATCGTGATTTCCGCCGCGCGCGGGACGCTGTCCGGGTTGGCAGCGAGCAGCGCACGCAGACCGGCGTACGCGAGGCCGACGCCGACGACTGCGCCGAGGATCGCGAGCACGATGCCTTCGGTCAGGAACTGGCGCAGCAGGCGCGCACGGCTCGCGCCGAGCGCGGTTCGAACGGCGAACTCCCGATGGCGCGATTCCGACCGCGCGAGGAGAAGATTCGCGAGGTTGGCGCAGGCAATCAGCAGCACGAAGCCCACGGCACCCTGCAGCACCCAGAGCGCCGTCCGGACGCCGCCGATCATGTCTTCCTGCAGGTTGTCGATGCGGAACCGGTGCGTCTTCAGGTTCGGCACGTGCGCGTTCGGCGCGATTCTGGCCCACTGACCGAGGAGCGACTCGAGGTCGGCGCGCGCCTGACCGATGCCGACGCCCGGTTTGAGCCGGCCGACGAGAAACAGGAAATGGCCGCCGCGGTTGCCGGGATTCGCCGGGTCGAGCGTGAGCGGGAGCCACAGCTCGACCTTTTCGTCGTGCACGTCGTATCCGGGCGGCATGATGCCGACCAGCTTCGTTGGCACGCCGTCCGCGCGCACGATGCGGCCGATCGCTCCCGGATCGCCGGCGAACTCGCGCTGCCAGAGCTCGTACGACAGGATGCCCACGTCTTCGGCGCCGGGCAGCGTGTCTTCGCGTGTGAACGCGCGGCCGAGCCGCGGCCGCACGCCGAGCGCCTCCATCAACTCGTGCGTGACGACGATGCTGTTGACGCGCGTGGGCTGTTCGGTCCCAAGGTTGACGGAGCCGGCCCTGTAGCCGCCGACCTTCTCGAACGCGTTGTTCCGGTCGCGGAAGTCGATGAACTCGGGAGCGGAGATCCAGAACTGATCGAAGCCGAGCGAAGGGAACTGGCTCGTAATGAGCATCAGCCGCTCCGGCTCGGGATACGGCAGCGGACGCAGCACGACGCCGTTGACGACGCTGAAGATGGCGGTATTGGCGCCGATTCCGAGCGCCAGCGTGAGCACCGTGACGGCCGCAAACCCAGGCGCCTTCACCAGGTTGCGAAGGGCGTAACGAACGTCCTGAAAGAGCGTCTCCATAAGTTATGGTTAGACGGTCAATCTTAATGGAAGGGTTTACGAGATGACGAAGTGCCTTCTCGTTCTACTCCTGAGCGGCCTGACGGCCCTGAGCGAAGTCGAAGGGGTCGCGACATTCTCTATCCTCGGCTTCGACCCGGCAACAGGGGAGGTCGGCGGGGCCGTCCAGTCCCGTGTCTTTTCCGTGGGCAACGGCGTCCTCTGGGCCGAGGCCGACGTCGGCGTCGTGGCCACGCAGGCGATCGTCGACGTGAGCTATGGGCCGCAGGCGATCGCGCTCCTGCGCGCCGGCCGGGCACCCGGCGACATCGTAAAGGAGATCTGGGAGAAGGATCCGGATCCGCGGCCGCAGGACTGGACCAAGCAAGGGCGCCAGTTCGCGGTGATGAATGCGAAGGGAGAGTTCGCCGCGTTCACCGGACCGAAAGCGAGCACGTGGGCGGGGCACAAGAGCGGCAAGTTCTGCACGGCGCAGGGCAACATCCTCGCCGGCGAGCCCGTCGTCGAGAACATGGTCAAGGCATTCGAAGAGACGCCTGGCCACCTGTCGCTGCGGCTGCAGGCGGCGCTCGAGGCGGGCCAGGCCGCGGGCGGCGACACGCGCGGGATGCAGTCGGCCGCGATGCTCATCGTCAAGAAGGGCGGCGGCGTCTGGCTGAACAACGACGTCGTCCTGCGCCTTCAGGTCGATGACAGCCCGGAGCCTATCAAGGAACTGCGAAGGCTCGTCGAGCTCGCCGCCAAACAGCGCGAGCGGCGCATGCGGACGACGCGGTGATCCGCTGCTACTTAGTCGCGGTATTCACGGTCGCCGCGAATGTCGGCGGCCGGCGGTGCTTCGTCGCCTGCTCATACGCGTAAGCGAGCTTCAGTAACGTCGGTTCGGACCAGGCGCGGCCGACGAACGACACACCGACCGGGAGCCCGAACGCGAAGCCGGCGGGCACCGTCACGCTCGGGTAGCCCGCGACCGCGGCAGGCGTCGAGCTTCCACCGAGGAAGTGATCGCCGTTGACGAGGTCCGTCGTCCATGCCGGGTTCAGCGTCGGCATCACGATCGCGTCGAGGCGCTGTGTGATCATGACGGCGTCGATGCCGAGCCGGCCCGCCAGCCGGCGGTTCCTTGCGAGCGCCGTCAGGTACGCCTTCTCGGTCAGCGGCCCTTTCTTCTCGGCCTGCACGAACAATTCCTGGCCGAAGAACGGCATCTCGCGTTCCCGCTCGCGCTCGTTGAACGAGATGAGGTCGTTCAGCGTTCGCACGGACAGGCCTTTTCGATCCGCCAGGTACCGATTCAGATCCGCCTTGAACTCGTAGAGCAGAACGTCGAGCTCGCCCTCGTCATACTCGCCGACGTGAGGAATGTCCGCGGGACTGACGATCACGGCACCGATCTTTCTCATGTCCTCGATCGCCGCTTCGACGATGCGATCGGTGACCGGGCTGTAGCCGAAGAAACGCTTGCGAGCGATGCCGATGCGAGCGCCTTTCAGCCCGCTTGCATCGAGCGAAAGCGTGTAGTCGGTGCGCGAATGCTCGCGGCTGGCTGCGCTGGCGGCGTCGCGCGGATCGATTCCGGTCATCGCGCCGAGAAGGATGGCGGCATCGCGTACGGTCCGCGTCATCGGCCCGGCGGTGTCCTGGCTGTGGGCGATCGGCACGATGCCGGAGCGGCTGACCAGGCCGAGCGTCGGCTTGACGCCGACGAGGCCGGTCACGGAAGAGGGGCACATGATGGAGCCGTCGGTTTCGGTGCCCACGCCGATGGCCGCGAGGTTGGCGGAGATCGCCGTGCCCGTGCCAGAGCTAGACCCGCACGCATTGCGATCGAGAGCGTACGGATTCTTCACGAGGCCGCCGCGTGCGCTCCAGCCGCTCGTGGACTTGTTCGAGCGGAAGTTGGCCCACTCGCTCAGGTTGGTCTTGCCGAGGATGACGGCGCCTGCCGCGCGCAGCCGCTCGACGAGAAAGGCATCTCGATCCGGCGCCGGGCCCACGAGCGCGAGCGATCCGGCCGTCGTCATCATCTTGTCTGAGGTGTCGATGTTGTCTTTGAGGAGGATCGGGATTCCGTGCAGGGGTCCGCGCGGCCCTTTTTCCCGCCGCTCGCGGTCGAGGTCATCGGCGATCGTCAGCGCCTCGGGATTCGTCTCGATGACGCTCGAGAGCGTCGGGCCCTTCCGGTCGACTGCATCGATACGGGCCAGGTAGGCCTCGGCGATCTGTCGCGCGGTGTACCGTCCGGCGGCCATGCCGGCCTGGAGCTGATCGATACTGTTTTCCTCGAGGTCGGTTCCCGGGATCGCCGGCGATCGAGGCGCCAGCAGGGTTGCGGCCATGATCACACCGGCCATCACAAATCGAGTCATCTCACCTCCGACCGAAGTATGGTAGTGCCATGAAAAAGCTGCTCATTATCCTCATGCTCGCGGTGACCGCACCATATGCCGTGCAGTCGATCGAGTCCGCGCAGAGCGGCCAGGCGGCTGACGCCGCGTTCGCGTTCGTCAACGTCAGCGTGATCCCCATGGACCGCGAGACCGTGCTCGCCGACCAGACGGTCGTGGTCCGCGGCAAGACGATCGGGTCGATCGGCCCGGCGTCGAGCGCGCCGGTCCCGGCCGGCGCGATTCGCATCGATGCCAAAGGCAAGTTCCTGATGCCGGCGCTCGCCGAAATGCACGCGCACGTGCCCGGCGGTCAGGCGCCGGAGTCGGCAGTCGAGCGTGTCATCTTTCTTTATGCCGCCAACGGGATCGGCACCATCCGCAGCATGCTCGGACATCCGCGGCACCTGCCGCTGCGCGATCGACTCAACAAGGGCGAGCTGTTCGGACCGCGCATGTGGTCGTCCGGGCCTTCGTTCAACGGCAACAGCGTGACGAGCCCCGAGACGGGTGCGCAGATGGTCAAGGATCAGAAGGCAGCCGGCTACGATTTTCTGAAGATTCACCCGGGGCTCTCTCGCGCGTCGTTCGACGCGATGGACGCGACCGCCGACAGCCTGGGCGTCACCTACTCTGGCCACGTTCCGCTCGACGTCGGCCTGCACCGGGCGCTCGAGGCGAAGTTCGCGACGATCGATCACCTCGACGGCTACGTTGAAGCGATGGCGCCGGCGGGCTCGCCGCCGTCCGAGATGTTCGGGCTCAACCTCGCGCTCAAAGCGGACGAATCGAAAATTCCCGAGCTCGTGGCGAAGACGAAAGCGGCGGGCGTTGCGCAGGTGCCGACCGAGATTCTGCTCGAGAACTGGCTGGGCACGCAGTCGGCAGAAACGATGGCCGCGTGGCCGGAGATGAAGTACGCGCAGCCCGGCGAAGTGGAGAAGTGGACGGAGATCAGAAAGAAGTTCGAGCAGGTCCCCGCGGAGCAGCGCCAGAAGGTCATCGCGATCCGGCGCCGGCTGATCAAAGAGATGCATGCCGCCGGCGTGCCGATTCTGCTCGGCTCGGACGCGCCGCAGGTCTGGAACGTCCCCGGGTTTGCCGTCCACCGCGAGCTGGGCACCTACGTGGCGGCCGGCCTGACGCCGTATCAGGCGCTCGTCACGGGCACCCGGAACATCGCGGCATTCTTCAAGATAGAGAAGGAAGCGGGTACCGTCGCCACCGGCAAGCGTGCGGATCTCGTCCTGCTCGACGCGAATCCATTGGCCGACATCACGAACACGACGAAGATCGCGGG
>DATAFJ010000019.1:0-19157 GCA_036257535.1 Vicinamibacterales bacterium
GGAATCGCCATTGCCGCTCGAGATCGAGCACGCGTCCCCTCCGTTCGCCGGCCAGGTCGTCGCCTTCTCCGGAAAGCTGTCTTCGCTCGGACGCCGCGAAGCCCGCGGTCTCGTCGAACGCCTCGGCGGGATCGCCAGCGAGGACGTGACCGCGCGGACTACCATGCTTGTAATCGGCGCCGGCGGACTGGCGCCGGCCGCTCGCGACGACGTCGCCGACGAGGGGGACAAGAGCCGCAAGGTCCGCAAGGCGGAGCAGGTCAACGCGCGCGCGCCCGGTCAGGTCGTCATTCTCAGCGAAGACGATTTCTGCCGCCGGGCCGGCGTGGCGGCGCCGGGCGATCTGCGCCAGCAGTTCCACGCGCAGCGCGACATCCTGGCGATGTACACCGCGCTCCGCGAGGATCACCTGAGATACCTCGAGAAGTGGGGCATCATCCGGGCTGTCGTCCGGACCAACGCCGAGGACTACTATCGCTTTGCGGATCTATCGGCCATCAGGCAGGTGGCGGCCGAACTCGGCCACGGGACGCCGTTCCGCGTGGCCGTGCGCGCCGCGCTCGCCGCGCGCGAGGGCCAGCTCGCGTTCGACTTCCAGGCGGCACGAAGCGAAGCTCAACCGGCGCGCGTCGTCACGCTCGAGCGGCGCCCACCGCCGCCGACCTACCTCGGCCGTCAACGTCAGTCCGTCACGGATCCTCAGGCGGCGCTCGCGGCCAAGTACTTCCTGGAGGGTGCGGCGCTCGACGAGCCGGACGCCGACCCCGAGCGGCAAGATCAGGCGGCATCTGCGTACCGGCGGGCGCTCATCATCGACCCCGAGCTCGTTCCCGCCATCGTGAACCTCGCGAACATTCACTACGCGCGCGACGAGCTGATCGAGGCCGAGGCGCTGTACGAGCGCGCGATTGCGCTCGACCCGGAATGCTTCGAGGCGCACTTCAACCTCGGGAACATCCATCACGATCTGTCGCGGTTCGGCGACGCGGTGACGTGTTATCGCGAAGCCGTGACGCTCAACCCCGACTACGCCGACGCGCATTTCTATCTCGCCGTGACGCTCGAGAAGATGGGACAGTCGGTCGAGGCGAAGCCGCACTGGAAGGCATATCAGCGGCTGGCGCCGGCCGGCGAGTGGGTCGAGCTCGCAAAAGAGTTCTCAGAGTGACGTTCGCCAGGTGGGTCTTTGGCATCGCAGGCGTGTACGGGCTGCTGATCCTGACGCCGATGTACTTCCTCGAGGATCGCATCAGCCTCGATCAGCCGCCGTCGATCACCCACCCCGAGTACTACTATGGGTTCGTCGGTGTCGCAATCGCGTGGCAGGTTGCGTTTCTGGTGATTTCACGCGATCCGGTCAGGTACCGCCTGATGATGATCCCGGCCATCATCGAGAAGGGCAATTATGTCATCGCCTCGTGGCCCTCTTTTCGGCCGGACACATCCCGCCGTTCGTCCTGGGTTATTCGGTGGGCGATTTCATCCTGGGAACACTGTTCGTCGTCGCCTTCTTCCGCACGCCCTCGCGCGCTGAACACTGACGCGGCGCAACCGTCAAATCATCTTGGAGTGTCGCTCAGAGCAGCGTCGGTCCTCGTACTTGGGATCGCGTCGGGGTGTGCGCCGTCGAACTGGGCGGCGAGCGCGCTCCTTCACCCGCCGCGACGGCCGATCGTGGCGCAGCCCGCCGGCGCCGTAGACGTCGTGCGTTTTCAGGGCGACGGAGTGGCCCTCCAGGGCTGGCGGTTTGGCGCCACGGGCGTACCGCGCGGGACGATAATCTTTCTGCACGGCGTCGCGGACAACCGGTCGTCGGGTATCGGCGTCGCCCAGAGGTTCGTGGCGCGCGGGTTCGACGTCATCGCGTACGACAGCCGCGCGAACGGCGAGTCGAGCGGTGACGCGTGTACCTATGGGTACTACGAAAAGCGCGACCTCTCACGCGTCATCGACACGGTGGCGACGCGCCCGATAGTCCTGCTCGGCCACTCGCTGGGTGCTGCGGTCGCCCTGCAGGCGGCGTCCGAGGACGATCGGGTCACCGCCGTCATCGGCGCGGAAACGTTTTCCGATCTGCGAACCATCGCACGCGAACGCGCGCCGTTCATTCTTTCCCAGGCTTCGTTGAACAGGGCATTCGCTCGCGCCGAAGCACTGGCACGCTTCAAGGTTGACGAGGTGAGTCCCGTTTCGGCGGCCGGCAGGATCCGTGTGCCGGTGCTGTTGATACATGGCGGCGCCGATCGGGAAACGCCGGCGGATCACTCTCGCAGGGTGTTCGCCGCGCTGACCGGACCGAAGCGGCTCATCATCGTGCCGAACGCCGGCCACAATGGATCGCTCAGTGGCGAGATCTGGAGCGAAATCGAGAACTGGATCGACCGCGTCGTCTCTAAGGCGCCGCCGCCTATTCCGCGCGCAGCGCCACCGACGGATCGACCCGCATCGCACGCCGTGCGGGCAGATAGCTCGCGACGATCGCCGTTCCCGCGAGTATCGCGACCACGACCGCAAGCGTGACCGCATCGGTCGGCGTGACTCCGTAAAGGAGCGCCGCGAGGAGTCTCGTGAGCGCGACCGCGCCCGCCAGGCCGAGCGCCACTCCGACGGCCGCCAGTCGGGCGCCCTGCCCGACGATCAGGCCCAGGACGGTTCCGGGCCGCGCGCCGAGCGCCATCCGAATCCCGATCTCGCGCGTGCGCTGCGTCACGCCGTAGCTCAGCACGCCGTGCACGCCGATGGCGGCCAGCAGGAGCGCCACCGCGGCGAAGAGCGCCAGCAGCAGCATCGTGAAGCGGCGCTCGCCGACCGAGCGCGCGAGGGTGTCCGTGAGCGGTTCGACGGCAAACACCGCGAGACCGCTGTCGACCTCGCGAATTGCGCCCTGCACCGCGGAGGCAAGCGCCAGCGGATCGCTCGCGGCTCTGACGAGCAGCACGCCTGCGCCGTTGGCTGACGGCGCCTGCGAGAGCGGCACGTAAGTGGCCAGCGGGGCCGCCTGATCGATCCCCAGGAATTTCTCGTTCGCGACGACGCCGACCACTTCGCGCTGCGCGCCCCAGAAGGCGATCCGGGCACCGATCGGATCGGTGTTCGGAAAGAAGCGCTGCGCGGCCGCCTCGTTGATGAGCGCGACCGGCGCCGACGTCGTCGTGTCGCCGTCGCGCAGCAGCCGGCCGCGAACGAGGTTCAGGCCGACCGTTCGGAAGTAACCGGGCGTGACACGGCGAACCGAGATCTCGGGCCAGTTCTTCGCCTCAGCTTCCCGACCCGGCACGACGAACGAGTTGGTGAACCCGGGATCGAGCGGGTGGTTGCCGGCAATCGCGATCGAATCCACGCCGGGCAGCGCTTCGGCGCGGCGGAGCAGCGCGCCGTTGAACGCGTGCATCTCCTTGAAGTCGGGCCAGCGCTTGAAGTCGACCGGGTACCGCGACGTCGGCAGCTGATACTCGGCCTTGAGGACGTGGTCGGCGATGAAGCCGGCATCCACCTGCTGCAGCCGCCAGAAGCTCTTGATGAGCAGCCCCGCGCCGGCGAGGAGAACGACCGCGAGCGCCAGCTCCGCGACCACGAGAGCGCCGCGGAGGCGGCTGCGCTCGCGCCCCGCGGACCCCTGCCGTCCGCCTTCGCCCCTGAGTGCCGCCTGCGGATCAACACGCCAGGCCTGGACGACCGGGAAGATGCCGAATCCGACGCCGACAGCCATCGAGATGGCTAGCGTGAACCCGAGCACGCGCAGGTCGACGGCGACCGCGGCGAGCCGCGGCACGTCCGGCGGCGCGATCGCCACGAGCGACTTCAGTGCGACGAACGCCAGCGCCGCTCCGGCGGCCGCCGCGGCGATCGTGAGCACGAGCGTCTCCGTGATGAACTGACGCGCGAGGCGGCCGCCGCTCGCGCCGAGCGCCATCCTGACGGCGATCTCGCGGCGGCGTGCGGCGCCGCGCGCGAGCAGCAGGTTCGCGACGTTGACGCAGGCGACGAGCAGAACGAGGCCGACCGCGCCGAGCAGCACGAACAGCGCCGGCCGCACCGGGTCGAAGATGACGGCGCGGAGCGGCTCGACGAACGCGCCGCGCCCGTCGTTGGCGTCGCGGTAGGTGCGCTCCAGGTCGGCCATGATCGTCGCCATCTCCGTCTGCGCCGTGGCCACCGTCGCCGACGGCGCCAGCCGGCCGATCATGAACATCGGGTGCGTCTCGCGCGGCGAGGCCTCCGGATCGGGCTGGAGCGGCGTCCACACGTCCACCCGCACGCGCGTGCCGCGGTCGGCGAACGCGCGCGAGTACACCGCGCCGCTCAGAATCTGCAGCACGCCGAAGTCCGCGCCGTCGGGGACGACGCCGGCGATCGTGTAGGGAAGCTCGTCCAGACGGATCGTGGATCCGATCACGCCGGGGTCCCCGCCCAGCGATCGCTGCCACAGCGACTCGCTCACCAGCGCCAGCCGCGGGCCCTTCCGGCGATCGTCCTCGGCGGTGAAGTGCCGGCCGGCGATCGGATTCAACCCCAGCATCGGCAGGAGATCGTGGCTGACACGCAGCGCGGCCAGCCGGATCGGTTCTCCCGACGCCGGCGTCAGGTTCAGCTCGTCCGCGATCAGGCCACCCAGCGCCGTGAACGTCCGGGAGCGCGCCTTGAGATCCAGGTAATCGGGTATCGATGCCGGCTCTCGCGTGGTGCTGCTGTGCCGGTCCGTCTCCCAGACGATGGCGAGCCGGTCCAGGTCTTCGACGGGCGTCCGCCGCAGGAGCACGCCGTCCACCACGCTGAAAATGGCCGTGTTTGCGCCGATGCCGAGCGCGAGCGTCACGATGGCCACGAGCGCGAAGCCGCGGTCGGCCGACAGCACGCGGACGGCGAAGCGCACGTCCTGAAGAATCGAGCGCATGAGGGCGCCTCCGGCTGATTCAGACGGATCCGGCGCCCGGAAGGTTTCTTAGCATCCCCGATACATCGATGATGGCTGATCGAGCCATCGGATCAAGTTAACGAGCCATCAAGGATCGTTCTATCGGTCTATCTGAAGGGACTATCGGGATATCGGTGATATCTCAGATATCGCCGATAACGCGCCATATCGCTCGATATCGCCGATGAGATAGGCCGATGCCCCGATAGACGGATGTCCCGATTAGTTGGCTAGATGGGGCGTTCAGCCATGGCTCGATGGAATCGAGCTATCAGTACTCCTGACGCTTCCTCGGCGCCCGCCGCACCTTGAAGAAGGCGCAGTCGGGGCACCATGCGTCGGCTTTGAACCCTTCGCGGCCCGCGAGCGGGAGTACGTCGCGGTGGGTACAGAAGCTTCCTTCGTCCGGCTGCGCGCGCCAGCGGCAACTGTGGAACTTCACGACGGCGGGCGATGCGACCGGCGCCGCTGGCTCCGCCGTCGGGACGGGCGCGTCGGCTTCGCGATCGACGGTCGACGAAGCCGGCGTGGCCGGGCCGGGGGACAGGGGAAGCGAAAACGGCTTTGGATCTTCGGGCATCATGACGACAGCTGCAAATCGAAGGTTCGCTCGAGCGCCGCAAGCGCGCGGCGCTCCTCCGGGGCGACGAGCGTCAGCGCGGTACCGCTGGCCTCGGCGCGGCCCGTCCGGCCGACGCGGTGGACGTACGCGTCCAGATCCGTCGGCACTTCGAAATTCACGACGTGAGAGATGCCGTCCACGTCGATCCCCCGTGCCGCGACGTCCGTTGCGACGAGAACACGGAAACGGCCCGACCGGAATCCCTCGATGGCGGCCGTACGCTGCGGCTGAGATCGATCTGCGTGCAGCGACGCGGCCGGCAGTCCAGCCGCCTGCAGCCGCCGCCCGAGCCGCTCGGCCCCGGCCTTGGTCCGCGCGAACACGAGCACCGGACCGGCGGTCTTCCTCAGGAACCGTATCAGCCACTCGGCCTTTTCGCCTGACGACGACACGCGCTGCACGGTGTGCGTGATCGTCGTCGCCGGCGCGCCGGCGGAGCCGACCTGGAGGTATCGCGCTTCCCGCGTGATTTCACGCGCCTGCGCGAGCATCTCCGCCGGCATGGTCGCCGAGAACAGCATCGTCTGGCGGTTTGCCGAGCCGGGCAGGGCGGCCACGATCCGGCGGACGTCGGGCCAGAAGCCCATGTCCATCATCCGATCCGCTTCGTCGAGGACGAGAATCTCGACCGCGTCGAATTTGATCCCGCTCGCACTGCCGGTGCGCATGTGATCCATCAACCGGCCGGGTGTCGCGACGACGATGTCGACGCCCGCCTCGAGCGCGCGCGACTGAGGGTTCATCGGCACGCCGCCGTAGACGGCCACGCTCGTGAGCGGCGTGTGATAGATGAGTCCCTGCACGTCGTCTTCGATCTGAACGCAGAGCTCGCGCGTCGGCGCGAGGACGAGCATGCGCGTGCCCTTCTTGCGTGGCGCTTCCTCGAGCAGCCGCTGGAACGCCGGCAGCAGGAACGCCAGCGTCTTGCCCGTTCCCGTGGCCGCGCAGCCGATCACGTCGTGCCGCGCCATCGCAACGGGGATGACGGCGCTCTGAATCGGCGTCGTCCGCTCGAAATTACGATCGTGCACGCCCGACAGGAGCTGCGGAGCGACCGCGAGCGTCGTGAATTCGATTGGCGTCGTGTCGCACTCGTGCGGCGTCGGCGCAGGAAGTTCGGGTCTGCCCTGAGCGCCCTCCGCCTGTTTTCCGCTGTGCCGGGGAGCGCCGCCGATGCGATGCGACGGGCGCGAGCCGGTGGTCCTGCCGCGACGGCGGCCCCGGCCGCGAGAGTGTCTTGATGGTGTGTCTGATTGCAAGCTGTGTTCAGCGGGCGCGGAAGGTGATGATGCCCCGGACCGGGTCGTACGGGGAAACTCCGACGGTTACGCGATCGCCCGGCACCACCTTTATTCGGAAGCGGCGCATTCGGCCGCTCAGCTGGGCGAGTACCTCGTGACCGGAGTCACATTGAACCCGGTAGAGGCCGCCGCTGTGGACTGCCACGACCGTTCCCTGCACATCAATCAAGTCGTCCTTGCTCAAATCGCTGTTTGTCTCCTAAACCAAACATTGTGCCACATTTTCGTGCGCGCCACAAAGGCTTCGCCTACAGTCGTTTGACCGCCTCCTCGACCTGCCGGGCGAGCGTGGCGAAGTCGTCGCCGGAGAGCCTGAGCGGGGGGCCGAACGCCACCCTGGCGCGTCCCGGCGTCGCCATCCCGGCTTTCTGATGCAGGATGCGGTCGAGCCCCTCGAGCCGGATCGGAACCACCGGCACGCCCAGCCGAGACGCAATCATTCCGACGCCGGGCCGGAAGGTTTGGATCTCGCCCTCCACGGTCCGCCGGCCTTCCGGGAAGATCAGCACCGAGAACCCGTCGCCGAGGAGCTCGCCGATGTAGCGAAGTGTCTGCCGGGCGCCGGCCTCGCGCTGCGGCAGCGGGAAGGCGTTGAAGAAGAGTGCCGCGAGGTAATAGTTGAGCGAGTTAGTGAACCACTGCCGGGTCGAATGCTGCCCGGGGAAGAAGTGCGCCTTGAAGAACTCCTTCGCCATCGCCGGCGCGACGCGATAGCGCCAGCGTGCCGGGAGCGCGGCCATGATCGCCGGCGTGTCCATGTGGCTCTGATGGTTCGCCGCGAAGATGACCGGTCCCTCGAGCGACTCCAGGTTCTCTCCGCCCTGGACTTCGATCCAGGCGAACAGGCGTGCGATCGGGAGGATCCAGGTCGGCAGGCTCACCCGTCGTATCGCGCGCGCGGGGAGAGAGCGGTTCCATGAAGGGAAGTCGATCGGTTCGGCTGCCCCCCGATCCGCGGGCCCCGGGCCCCGATCCCCGGGCCCCAGGCCCCGATCCCCAGGCCCCAGGCCCCGATCGCCACCCACCAGCCGCTCCAGGTCGCCGACGGTCGTCGCGGATGCGAATGCTGCCTCGTCGACGGTCGTCTCGAACGCTTCTTCGAGCGCCATCATCAGCTCGACGCGTTCGAGCGAGCTCAGGCCGAGCGCTTCAATCGGTGTTGCGGGCGTCACGTCGCGCTGACCCACGAACCGGCGAAGGACCTCTTGGACCGTCGCGCCGCCTGCGACCTTCGCCGGCGCGGCGCCCGGGCCTTGTATGACCCACGACCGGATCTCGCGCCGCTTCAACTTGCTCGTGCCTTCGGTTCGCGGGAGCGATGGCCCGGGCCATGTCGAGACGCCCCTGATGCGCTGGTAGTCCTCGAGCGTCGTGTTCGCGCGGACGACGACGGCCTCGGCGTTCGCACCGGGCTCCAGCACGAGCACCGCGTGCACGCGCTCCTCCGTGGCTGCGCCGGTGGCGGATACGCCCACGACCGCCGCCTCCTTCACGCCCGACTGCTGCTCGAGCGCCCGCTCCACGTCCTCCGGAAAGACGTTGAGCCCTTCGGGGGTGACGATCATCTCTTTCTTTCGCCCGCGGATCGTCAGCCGTCCTGCCTGGTCGATCGACCCGATGTCGCCGGTGCGCAGCCAGCCGTCTTCGAACGCGCGCGCCGTCTCGCCCGGCGCGTTGTAGTAACCGGACGTCACGTTGTCGCCGCGGACGAGGATCTCGCCGTCCGGCGCGATGCGGACCTCGACGCCCCCGATCGGCGATCCAACCGTGCCGCGCGACGTCCGGAACGGATGATTCAAGGTGACGATCGGCGCCGTCTCGGTGAGTCCGTAACCCTGAACGACCACGAAGCCGAGGCGCGTCCAGAACGCCTCCAGTTCCGGATCGAGCGGCGCGGCGCCGACGACGATGCTCCAGAACTTCCAGCCGAACATCCGATGCACGCGCCGGTATCGCCACCATCGCCTGGCCCAGTGCTCGGACCCCGGGTCGTGCAACACCTCCGGCGCCGCCTTCACCACCTGGTCGCGCAGAACGTCGAGCACCTTGGGCACGCAGACGAGCACGGACACGCGCCTGGATTTGATCTGGCGGACGATCTCCTGCGGGTGATAGCCATGGATGAAGACGACGACGCCGGGCAGCATCGGCGGGATGAACGTGGCCATCGCCTGCCCGAACATGTGGCTGAGCGGCAGCAGGTTCAGGAACCGGATCGGACGGAACGGCCGCGCGTACTTTCGATACTTCAGGACCTCGCGTTCGATCGGCACGACGTTGGCGAGGATGTTCCGGTGCGTGATGACGACACCCTTCGGGTCCGCGGTCGCGCCCGAGGTGAAGATGATCTCCGCGGTCTCTGACGGCGTAGGCCCGACCTTTAGGTCGGGCGTGTTGTCGACCTTCAGGTCGGGCGTGCCCGAACCAGCGGAGAGGTCGGAAATCTGCCAGACGGTCAGTGAACCGGAGAGCGCGGCGCGATCGACCTCCTGGCCCGCGAGGACGACGTGCGCCGAGACCTTTTCGGCGATCCGGTTGACGTATTCGGCGGACGCGCGGTAGTCGACCGGCACGAGCACGGCGCGCCCCAGGATCGTCCCCCAGAGCGCGACGATCCATTCCGCCCGGTTCTCGCTCCAGATGACGACGTGGGACCCGGGGGCCGCGCCGGCGTCGCCGAGCCGTTCGGCGAACGCACGGGCGAGCGACGCCACCTGCGCGTACGAATACGTCCGCACGCGGTAGCCGTCGTCATGGACGATGAACGGCGCGTCGAGCCCGGCAAAGCTGTCGAAGAAATCGACGAGCGTGTCGCGGCGCATCCTGGAAGGCTCCGAATATGATATTGCGGATGGCGCTTCCGCCTGCCTTTGCCGCCGGCGCGCTGTACGACAACCTCCTGCAGGGAGCGCTGCGGCGTTTCTTCGCGCGCGCGACCTTCGAGAGCGAGGCGACGCCGTCGCTGTCCTCCGATGGCCGGCTCGCGATCGAGCCGACGGCCGACCCATCCGAGCTCAACGTGCGCTGGTTCGGGACACGGCACACGCTCCACGTGCCGGGCCGACGGCCGTTCACGGCGCATGAGGTTCGTTTCGCCCGTTCGATCGGCGCGGTGCTCGCCGCGAGGTATCGGGCGATCTTCGATCCGCGCGTCATGACGGCGCGCGGCGACCTCTTTCGCGGCGCGATCGAAGATCGATACGTTGGTGCGTTTTTCGACGGCGGCCGCTACGCACTGGAGGGGGAGGAGGGCCGGGCGGATCGGATCGCGACCGCACTCGAGGTACTCCGGGTCGCGGCGCTTTCGAGCTACGAGAACCGGCCGATCTCGTCCGGTGTCCTCATCCTCGACTCGGAGACGGACCCTGTCCGGCCCGAGCGGAGCATCCCGGCCGGCGCCTACGCGTACACGCCGACGCTGACGGCAATCAAGAGCTTCTATCGCCTGTGCGACGGCGTCAAAACGCTGTTTCTCGTCAACCGGGACGGCGCCGTGCTGGACATCGTCGCGATCGAGAAGTGGGCGCGCGAGAAGGGCGGCCCCGCGCTGCAGGTGCCATGTGCGGCCGCCTACCGCTGGCATGCCCGCGCCACGGCTGGCGGACGGGAGGTCTGCATCGTCCTCAGCCCGTCCCACGAGATCAAGGTCTTCGCGGAAGGGGCGCAGATCTTCACGTTCCGCAACGCCCACTGGCACCTGTTCGACCTGGAAGCCAAGTATGCGATGTGGCGCGACGCCGTCGGCAACCCCGATCTGGCCGAGCGGCTCTTCCAGTCGGCGCTGAACCTGTCGGATGCGCGTCACGGAGCGCTCTTCGTGGTGCTGCGCGACCCGAACGGCGCGGCGGCGCAGCTCGTGGCGCCGGCGGACCGGCTCGACACGATGGCAGAGCCGATCGATGCCCGGACATCGCCGTCGAGGCGCGACCTGATGTACCTGCTCGAGAAGCGCACCGCCCTGGAGCTCGACCCGTCCGTGCTGGAGGCGCTTTCCACGATGGACGGCGCCACCGTGCTGGACACGTCCGGCCGGATTCTTGCCGTCGGTGCCATCCTGATGCACCCTTCGGTCCCTCTCAGCGGCGTGGTCATCGAAGGCGCGCGCACGACGGCCGCCCTGGCCGCGGCGCGATTCGGTTCCGTTTTGAAGGTGAGCGAGGACGGGGCGATCACTTTCTTCGACGGCGACCGCATCTGGGACATCTGATGGTCCGAGCGTACGGATCATGTCGCTGAAACTCACTTGACGAACACCCATAAGGGATCATTGAATAGCGATCCCGCATGAAGCTCTTCCTCACAGGCGCAACTGGTTACGTTGGCTCTGCGATCCTCGATTCATTGACGCGCGCAGGGCATCACGTGACCGCGCTTGTGCGGACGGCGGAACGCGCGGCGGATCTTCGCGCGCGCGGCGTCACGCCAATCCTCGGCAACCTGGCGGAGCCGGCAACCTACGGCCTCGCGGCGTCGATGTGCGACGGCACGATCCACGCCGCATCCGAGTCGTCTGCGCGCGGCCCGCAGATCGATCGGCTGGCGGTCGAGACACTGCTGGCGCACGCGCGTGGAGTCTTGATCTACACGTCCGGCCTCTGGGTGCTCGGCGACACCACGGGTGCCGCAACCGAGGACGCGCCCGTCAACCCGGCCCGGAACGTCTCGTGGCGTCCGGAGCACGAGCAGCTCGTTCTCGGCGGATCGAACGGCCTTCGGACGATCGTCGTCAGGCCGGGCATCGTGTACGGAGGGTTCCGCGGGATCGTCGCGGATCTTCTAAAGGATGCGGTGAACGGGCTGATACGAGTGATCGGCCCTGGTGCGAATCACTGGGCGCTGGTGTACGACCGCGACCTCGGAGATCTGTACGCGCGGCTCGCCGCGACGCCCGATGCATCCGGCATCTACCATGCGACCGATCACGGCGACGAACGCGTCAGCGACATCGTCGAATCGCTTCTTGCGGCGCTGGCGATGCGTCCCGAGGTGCGCCACGTGCCGCTCGACGAAGCGCGAAAGAAGCTGAAAGGCTACGCCGACGCCCTCGCCCTCGATCAGATCGTCCGAAGCGAGCGCGCCCGCGCGCTCGGCTGGTCGCCGTCGCTCCACTCCGTCTGCCGCAACATCCCGCGCCTGCTGGAAGAGTGGCGGCGGGGCAAAGAAGCGGCGTAGCGCTACTTAAGCGAAACTCCGGCGCTGATCACCATCATCGTGGTGCGGCCGCGGGGCGCGACGTCGACGTCCGCCTCGGTTGCCGCGACGTTGTAGAACCGGAGATCGAACGAGAAGGCGAGCCGGTCGCGAAAGAACCACCGCGCGCCGCCGCCGTAGTCGACCGTTCCCGCCCCGAGGCCGCCGCTCGCTCCCTCTCGCGCGATCGTCAGGCGGCTGCGGCTGAGGCCGCCGCTCAGGTAGCTCCAGCCACGCGCGCGGCCGAAATTGAGCGACAGCTGCGGCGCGAGCGAGAGGAATCGCGTCTCGAACGCGCCGGCCTCATCCGTCTGGCTGTCCGAGGCAAACGCGAGCGCCCCGCCGAGCCCGAGCGTGACGCCACCGAGGCGGAACGGATAGAACGTGGCCGCGACGCGCGTGCCAAAACCGCGCGAAGGCAGGCTCGCCGTGTCCGTTCCGAGGGCGGCCGCTGCCACCGCATCCTGCGGGAGGTTGGCGAGCGATCCCTGAACGTCCACCGCGAAGCGTCCAATCGGGTCGTCAGGCGATCCTCCCGTCTGCGCCGCCGCGAGACCGGGAATCATGAGCAAAGCACATGTACTTAGCAAACCGGCGAGTCTCATCGCGCGAACAAGTATAGTGAACGAACACATGGACATCGTTACGCTCGACGACATTCGCGCAGCGGCGGCGCGCATCCGCGGCATCGCGCGCATGACGCCGCTCATCGACGTGTCGGAGCTCGTCGGCATGCCCGTGCTCCTCAAGTGCGAAAACCTCCAGCCCTCGGGTGCGTTCAAGATTCGCGGCGCGTTCAACATGATTGCGCAGCTCGATGCCACGGCCCGCCAGCGGGGCGTCATCACGTACTCGTCCGGCAACCACGGGCAGGCGATGGCGCTCGCGGCACGGACGGTTGGCTCACCCGCGGTCGTCGTCATGCCCACGACCGCGCCCCGGAACAAGTCGGAGGGCGCGCGTGCATTCGGGGCGGAGGTCATCTTCGAGGGGACCACCTCTGCGGAACGAAAGCTGCGTGCCGAACGCGAAGCATCGGAACGCGGCCTGACGATGGTGCCGCCGTTCGAGCACCCGTGGATCATCGCCGGTCAGGGCACCGTCGGCCTCGAGATCCTCGAACAGGCCCCGGATCTGTCGGCCGTCGTCGTTCAGATGGGCGGAGGCGGACTCGTGTCAGGAGTCGCGGCGGCGATCAAGCGGCTGTCGCCGTCCACTCGTGTCGTCGGCGTCGAGCCGGCGGGGGCCGCGAAGATTACCGCCTCGCGTGCGGCAGGCAAGCCGGTCACGCTCGAGCGGACCGCCAGCGTCGCGGACGGCCTCATGCCGGTGCGGCCGGGCGATCTGACGTTCGCGCACGTGCAGGCGTTCGTGGACGAAGTGCTGACGGTCGACGATGCGGAGATCATTGACGCGACGTTATGGCTCTTCGATCGCATCAAGCTCGTGGTGGAACCGAGCGGGGCGGCCGCGTTTGCGGCGATCAGAAGCGGAAAGGTTCCGGTGATAGGGCCGACGGTGGCCGTCCTCAGCGGAGGCAACATCGATATCGCCCGCCTCAGCGAGCTCGCTTCTTCGATATCTCGCGTGCCTTGATGAGCTCGCGGCTCAAGTACGAGGTACGAACGTCGAAGTTCGACGTACGTCGAACTTCATTTCAGCCTTCGTACTTCGTACTTCGTACTTGAGCAAGTGCTTTTGCTACTTCAATGCCTTCTTCCGTCGTCGCGATCTTCCCATCCAGCTGCTGTTCGTAGATCGCCTTGAGAATCTCGCCGATCCTCGGCCCGGGCGTCATGCCGAGCGCGAGCAGATGACGGCCGAGGACGAGCCGCGGCGGCGGCGCGTGCTGCACGCCGAGCGCCCTCGCGCGATCGAGGAACCAGTCCATCGCGGAGCAGTCGAAGTCGCCGGTGCGCCCGAGGCAGTCTGCCTTCGCGACCCGCGCCAGAAGCTCGAGATCCACTTTCGCAGCGAGCCGCCGGAAGGCGCCATCGCCGATCTGATCGCGCGTCTTGTAGAACGCGCCGGGCTTGAGATGGTTCGCCACCATTCCGAGGACCTGACACCTGACGTCGTACCCGTCGAAGGAGTTGACGTTCAGCCGATCGAGCAGGGCGGAGGCCGGGCCGATGCCTTCCTCCTCGTGGTTCATCGAGCGGATGCGGCCCTCGATGACCGCGGTCGTCGAGGGCTTGCCCAGGTCGTGCGCCAGCGCGCCCAGCATCAACGCGATTTGCGACGGCCTCGGCAGATCGTCGATGCGCTCCCGCGCCCGGTCGACGACCAGCAGCGTGTGCACCCACACGTCGCCTTCCGGATGCCACTCGGGTTCCTGGGGGCATCCGACGAGCGCCGCCAGCTCGGGGAAGAGGCGTCCTATGATGCCGAGATCGAGCGTCAGCGCGAGCCCGATAGAGGGCCTCGCGGCCTGCAGAAGCAGCTTTTCGATCTCGCCCCAGATCCGCTCGGGCGGCAGGTCGTCGAGTGGCGTGGCTCGGCAGAGATCCCGGGTCCTGTCATCGAGCTGGAGATTGAACCGGGCGGCGAACTGCACCGCGCGGAGCACGCGCAGGCTGTCGTCGCCGAACGTCCCGGGATCGACGGCGCGAAGAATGCGCCGATCCAGGTCGGCGCGGCCGACGAACGGATCCACGTATTCGCCGGTCAGGGGATCCCACGAGATGGCGTTGATCGTGAAGTCGCGGCGGCGCGCAGCCTCCCGCTCGCTCAGGGAAGGGTCGCCGGTCACGGCGAAGCCCTTGTGGCCGCGCGCGACCTTGGATTCGCGCCGCGGCAGCGCGACGTCGACGCCGCCGATCTTGTAGACGGTGAACGCCTCGCCGACCGTATCCACGCGCCCGAACGCTTCGAGAAGCGCCTTCAGCCGCTCGGCGCTCAGCCCGAAGACTTCGATGTCGACGTCCTTGGAGGGCAGATTCAGCAGGCGATCGCGCACCCAGCCGCCGACGATCAACGCACGGCCGCCGGCATCACGGACGGCGGCGGCAATCCTCCGAGCGAGATCGAGCGGGTCGGGCATTGTTTGATCCGGGGGCCCCGGCCCCCCGGCGTTTGATCCGGGGGCCCCGGCCCCCCGGCGGCTGATACCACATATAGAATACCGGGCCTCATGGACTGGACGACTCAGCTGCTCTCGGATCTCGTCTCGGTTGACAGCGTGAACCCGTCGCTCGTTGCTGGCGCGGCGGGGGAAGGCGCGATCGCGTCGCTCCTCGCGCGCGAGCTCCGCGACATCGGGCTCGACGTCCACGTGGACGAAGTACAGCCCGGACGGCCGAACGTCGTCGGCGTGCTGGAGGGCTCCCGTCCCGGGCGATCCCTGATGTTCTGCGGGCACGTCGACACGGTCGGCGTGGAAGGGATGGCGCGCCCGTTCGAACCGGTGATACGCGACGGCAGGCTGTATGGACGCGGCGCGCAGGACATGAAGGGAGGCGTCGCCGCCATGATCGCGGCGGCGCGAGAGCTTGCGCGCGGCGGCCTTCCTGGCGGCCGCCTGATCGTCGCGTGCGTGATCGACGAGGAGTACGAGAGCCTGGGCGCGGAGGCGGTCGTGCGATCGTGGCGCGCCGACGGCGCCGTCGTCACGGAGCCGACCGACCTCCAGATTGCGGTCGGGCACAAGGGATTCGCGTGGGTCGACGTGGAAACGTTCGGCCGCGCCGCGCACGGCAGCCGGCCCCGCGAGGGGCGCGACGCGATCGCGCGCATGGGCCGCGTGCTCGTCGCGCTCGAGCGCCTCGACAGGGAGCTCCAGGCGCGCCCGCCGCACGCGATCATGGGCACCGGTTCCCTTCACGCGTCGATCATCCGGGGCGGGCGCGAGTTGAGCAGCTATCCGGATCGCTGCTCGCTGCAGGTCGAGCGGCGGACGATCGCGGGCGAGCCGGAGTCGGCGGCAATCGACGAAGTGCGGGCAATCGTGGACGCGTTAAAGCGGGAGGATCCCGAGTTCGAAGCGGATGCGCGCGCCGTATTCAGCCGGCCGCCGTACGAGCTGCCGGCGTCGCACGCGCTGCCATCGGCGCTCAGGCACGCGGCCGCCGCGGCCGGCCGCGACTGCGTCGTTGCCGGCATGACGTTCTGGACCGATGCGGCGGTGCTGGGGCTGTCAGGAACCCCTTCAGTGCTGTTCGGCCCGGGGGGGGCCGGGCTTCACAGCACCGAAGAGTACGTGAATCTCGAAGAGGTCGCGTTCTGTCGCGACGCGCTCGCGCGGCTCGCGCGCGAATGGTGCGGGGGCTCGCCGCCGGACGTCACGCGGCCGTCTTCTTGAGCGGCTCGGGGAGAAAGCGCTCCTCTTCCGGCCTCGCGTATTTCACACGCGGCTCCCGGTCGCTGACTTCCCAACCCGGGGAATCGTACCCGCACGAGGTGCATCGCAGGAGGATCCGCTTGTCTTCGAAGTGGAGCACGGAATCGTGCCCGTGAAATCCGCAGAGCGCTTGCGAGACATACTCCATCGCGCGCGTGAGAAGTCCTTCTTCTACGCCTGCGGTCGCTGTGGATGGCGGCGTGAGTTGCTGGGGATTGGTCACCATCGATGTCCTTTGTCGAGCGGTCCCTTTCTCTCCTCTATGGACGCCAACTGAACTACGTCCGTTTTCCGGGCCGGCGGATCTCAGATTCGAGTCCGCGATTCCGGAGCTCACCCAATTCAAGCGATGTGCCAGCACGATCTCATTCTTGAAAGTCTTACTAACGCAGGTACTTACATCCTCCGCATGGATGTGGTGGCGCCGTAACTGAGGACTTTTGGCTACACCTCGCGGGCTCCGTGGTGTGCGCTCAGCAATACACACGTGTCCGCCCGCCAACGGTTCAATTGGTCTAACGTTCGCGGAGGAGGCTGGCGAACACGAAAAACAGGTTGGCGGGCCGCTCACCGAGGCGGCGCATGAAGTAGGGATACCACTGTCTCCCAAACGGCACGTACACACGTACCGTGTACTGCCGCGCGAGCGACGACTGAAGATCGCGGCGTATCCCGTAGAGCATCTGAAATTCGAATCGCTCGCGGCCGATGCCGCGCTCCGCGGCATAGGCGGTCGTCGCCTCGATCATGGTCGTATCGTGCGTCGCGATTGCGGGATACGGATTCTCGTCGAGCAGGATGCGCATCAGCCGGACGAAGGCCTCGTCCACTTCTGCCTTCTTCTGGAACGCGACGCTTGCGGGCTCCTTGTAAGCTCCCTTGACCAGACGCACGCGGATGCCGAGCGCGCTCAGGCGCCGCGCATCGTCCGTGCTCCGGCGCAGATAGGACTGAAGGACGGCGCCGATCTGCCGGTAGCCCTGGTCCCAGAGCGTTTCGATCACGTCGAGCGTCTGTTCGACGTAGTCGGAGCTCTCCATGTCGATGCGGATGAAAAAGTTGTCGCCGGTTCGGTCCAGGATCCGGCGGAGGTTGTCTATGCAGGTCACGCGGTCCACGTCGAGACCGAGCTGGGTCAGCTTGACCGACAGGTTGCGATCGATGCCGGCATCCGTGACCCGCGCGATGATCGCGAGATACTCGCGCGTGATGCCATCCGCTTCGGCTGAACTGCCGACACTCTCGCCGAGAAAGTCCAGCGTCGTGCGAAGCCCGCCCGCTTCGATCGTGCGGACCGACTCGATCGCTTCCTCGATGGTCTCGCCGGCGATGAAGCGGCGGCCGAAGCTGTCGCGCCGGCGCAGTCCGTACCGCGACGCCACCTTTTTCAGGGTGCCGCTTCCGGCGAGCCCGTAGAAGAATGCCCGGGAAAGGCTGTCGACGATCATCGGCGCGGCGGCACGTTCGAGCCGATCAATGAGTCCGGCCCGGCGGCCGCAGGGTGAAATGGTGTTCGATCGTGCGGGCGTAGTAGCGCAGCACGCGCCGCTCGCGCACGCGGATCTTGCCTTCGCGATCGACAACGACAACGCCGCGGGCCTCGAGCGCCTCGATGCCCTCGTCTGCCGCCTGGCGGGCCGATCTGACCCCGAGGTTCGCCTGCCGGCCCCGCAGCTCCTGAATCAGGAGCTCGAGCCGTTCCTCGAGCGCGGACCGCGTAATCGACGGCCGTACCGCGGCCGCGACGAGAGCGGTCGGCAGCACCTTGTACGACCGGCCGATCGCTTCCCGCGTCTGGCGCGCCAGCTCGTGGACGTCGCGCCGCGACTCCGGATCGTAGTCGCCGACGGATATCGGAGCGCCGAACGTGACGAACGCGCGCGACTGATAGCCGACCGCGAAGCGAACCATCTCCGCGAGCTCGCGCGCAAACGGCCGCTGACGCCGCTTCTGTCCCTGCCGCGCCAGTATGTGATCTTCGAGCACGATGTCGTACGCGATCGCCACCGGTACGACGACGAGATCCCGCCGGCCGGCCTGCAGCGCGGCGTGGAGCAGCCCGGTCTTGGGCGCCTTGAGCTCGCCGCTGTAGCTCCGCCCGCCTTCGAGATAGAAGAGCAGGTCGTGACGCTGGAGGACCTCGGCGACGTAGGCCTTCAACGTGACGAGATACGCCGGGTCTTTCGTGTTGCGGCGGATCGGGATCGCGCCGGTCACGTGCTTGTGCAGCAGTCCGAGCGGGCCACCGAACAGGTTGATCCCCGCGGCGATGATCGGCGGCCGCACGCCGTTGTCGTCGAGCGCGAGCGGCTCGACGAGATAGTCCGTATGGCTCTTGTGATTGGAGACGTAGAGCACGCGCCCGGTGCGCGTGGCGGCCTGCGCGATGTTGACGTGCTCGTCGATGCGCTCGATCTTGCGCAGGATCGGGTAGAGCGGATGCTTGAGCGCCCGGTAGAACGTGTAGCGCTGCGTGGTGCGCAGCTCTTCCAGATAACCTTCGACGCGTTCGCGGGCCGCTTCGCTGCGGCCGCCCGCGCCGCGCAAGTATCGCGCGACTTCCTCGCGCGCCATGACGGCGCGGGAGATGTCGTCCAGCATCGGCCCGGGCACTATATCAGACCCTCGCGCCGGCACGATCGAGCGTGCGGCAGATCGCCTCGGCAAACTCGGTCGTCGTCGCCGTCCCGCCGAGATCGCGCGTCCTCGCAGTGCCGGTCTGCAGGACTTCCTTCAGCGCCGCGTCGATCCGCCCGGCCGCCTCGGTCTCCCCGATGTGGCGAAGCATCA
>DATAFJ010000025.1:0-8402 GCA_036257535.1 Vicinamibacterales bacterium
GAGGTTCGCGATGACCTTCGAGACGCTTGCCGGGCTGGCGGTCTCGCTGTTCCTGCTGGCCTATCTGACCTACGCGCTGTTGAAGCCGGAGAAGTTCTGACATGACGCTCAACGGATGGCTTCAGATCGCCTTCTATCTCGTGGCGGTGTTGGCGGTGACGAAGCCGATCGGCTTGTACATGACGCGCGTCTTCGCGCGCGAGCGCACGTGGCTGGACCCGGTGCTCCGCCCGCTCGAGCGCCTCACGTACCGCCTCACGGGCGTGAATGAAAAGCACGACATGCGCTGGACGGAGTACGCCGGCGCGCTCGTCCTCTTCAGCATTGTGTCGATGCTGGTGCTCTACCTCATGCAGCGCCTCCAGGGGGTGCTGCCGCTCAACCCGCAGGGGCTCGGAGCGATCGCGCCGGATCTCGCGTTCAACACCGCCTCGTCGTTCACGACGAACACGAACTGGCAGTCGCACGTCCCCGAGACGACGATGAGCTACCTGACCCAGATGGCGGGGCTCGCGTACCACAACTTTGTGTCGGCGGCGGCGGGCATCGCGCTGGCGATTGCGTTCATTCGCGGCATCGCACAGCGCGAGAAGGCGACGCTCGGCAATTTCTGGGTCGATATGACACGCGCCTCGCTGTGGGTGCTCCTCCCCTTCTGTTTCGTGGGCGCGCTCGTCCTCGTGTCGCAAGGTGTCGTCCAGAATCTCAAGCCGTACGACAAGGTCCAGCTCGTCGATCCGCAGACGGTGACGGCGACCGACGCGGACGGCAAGGAGACGACGCAGACGGTCTCCGAGCAAGTCATCGCGCAGGGGCCGACGGCGTCCCAGGAAATCATCAAGGAGTGGGGCACCAACGGCGGCGGCTTCTTCAACGCGAACAGCGCGCACCCGTTCGAGAACCCGACGCCGCTCTCGAACTTCCTCGAGATGCTCGCGATCTTCGCGATCTCGGCCGGGCTCACCTACACGCTCGGCCAGATGACCGGCTCGCGCGCGCACGGGTGGGCGGTTTGGGCCGCGATGGCGGTTCTCTTTCTCGTCGGCGTGACCACGGCGTACTGGGCTGAGGCTGCCGGCAACCCCATGCTCAAGGCGGACCAGACGGTTACCGCGCTGGCGCCGGGCGGCAACATGGAGGGCAAGGAGACCCGTTTCGGTATCGCGAACTCCGCCCTGTTCGCCACGGTCACGACCGACGCGAGCTGCGGCGCAATCAACTCCTGGCACGACTCGTTCACGCCGATCGGCGGCATGGTCCCGCTCGTCAACATCATGCTGGGCGAAGTGATCTTCGGGGGCGTCGGCGCGGGTATGTACGGCATCCTCATCTTCGTCGTCCTCTCCGTGTTCATCGCTGGTTTGATGGTGGGCCGGACGCCTGAGTATCTCGGGAAGAAGATCGAGGCCTTCGACGTGCAGATGGCGATGCTCGCGGTGCTCATCCTGCCGCTCGTCATCCTGGTCTTCACGGGGATCTCGGTCGTCGCGCCGGACTTCGGGACGTCGAGCCTCACGAATACTGGCCCACACGGCTTGTCAGAGATCCTCTACGCCTTTACGTCAGGTACGGGCAACAACGGGTCCGCGTTCGGCGGGCTCAATGCCAATACGAAGTGGTACAACACGTCGATCGGCATCGCGATGATGCTCGGCCGCTTCATGATCATCATCCCGATGCTCGCGCTGGCGGGTCATCTCGGCCGCAAGAAACGCGTTCCACCGTCGCCGGGCACCTTCCCGGTGACGACGCCACTTTTCACCACACTGCTCGTCAGCATCATTCTGATCGTAGGCGCGCTGACCTTCTTCCCTGTGCTGAGCCTCGGCCCGATCGTCGAACACCTGCTCATGCACGCGGGACAGGTGTTCTAGTCATGGCGACACGCAAGCGCGCATTGAGTCTCTGGGAGCCCAACATCGTCCGTCGCGCGCTCATCGACGCGGTCTGGAAGCTCGATCCGCGCGTCTTGTGGCACAACCCCGTGATGTTCGTCGTCGAGATTGGCAGCGTCCTGACGACCGTGCAGCTCATCGCGAACGCCGTCGCCGGACGGCCCGGCTTCGGCTTCGAGCTGCAGATCACGCTGTGGCTCTGGCTCACGGTGCTCTTCGCCAACTTCGCCGAGGCGGTGGCGGAAGGGCGCGGCAAGGCGCAAGCGGACGCGCTCCGCAAGGCCAAGACCGAGACGATCGCCAAGCGGCTGAAGTCCGACGGAAAAACGTTCGATGCGGTGCCGGCGCCGCAGCTTCGCAAAGGGGACCTCGTGCTCGTGTCCGCCGGCGAGATGATCCCGGCCGACGGCGATGTCGTCGAAGGCGTCGCCTCGGTGGACGAGTCGGCGATCACAGGCGAGTCCGCGCCGGTAATTCGCGAGTCCGGCGGTGACCGCTCCGCAGTGACGGGCGGCACGCGCGTCCTCTCGGACTGGATCAAGGTCCGAGTGACGGCGAACCCCGGCGAGTCCTTCCTGGATCGCATGATCTCGCTCGTCGAGGGAGCGAAGCGTCAGAAGACGCCGAACGAGATCGCGCTCAACATCCTGCTGGCGGGCCTCACGATTATCTTTCTCCTCGCGGTCGTCACGCTCCAGCCGTTCGCGGTCTATTTCGGGGCGCCGCAGTCGATCTTCGTGTTGATCTCGCTGCTCGTCTGCCTTATCCCGACGACGATCGGCGGGCTGCTCTCCGCTATCGGGATCGCCGGGATGGACCGCCTCGTTCAGCACAACGTCCTGGCCATGTCCGGTCGCGCGGTTGAGGCCGCAGGTGACGTGCACACGCTGTTGCTCGACAAGACGGGCACGATCACGCTTGGCAACCGCCAGGCGACCGACCTGATTCCGCTGCCGGGCGTGACCGATGCGGAACTGGCGGATGCCGCGCAGCTTGCGTCGCTCCCGGACGAGACGCCGGAAGGGCGCTCGATCGTGGTGCTCGTCAAGCAGCGGTTTCAGCTTCGAGGCCGCGAGCTGTCGGGCCATGGCGCGGCGTTCGTCCCCTTTTCCGCGCAGACGCGCATGTCAGGCGTCGATCTGAACGGACGTGAGATCCGTAAGGGTGCCGTGGACGCCATCGAGCGATACATCGCCGGCTACGGCGGCGCGTCGCCGGTGGAGCTCAAAGCCATCGTCGAGCGCATTGCGAGCTCGGGCGGCACTCCGCTCGTCGTCGCCGAGCGCCGCCGCGCCCTCGGCGTCATACATTTGAAGGACATCGTCAAGGGCGGGATGCGCGAGCGCTTCAGCCAGCTGCGCGGGATCGGCATCCGGACAGTGATGATCACCGGCGACAATCCCCTGACGGCGGCAGCGATCGCCAACGAAGCGGGCGTGGACGACTTTCTGGCCGAGGCGACGCCGGAAGACAAGATGGCACTCATCAAGCGCGAGCAGAAGGAGGGAAAGCTCGTCGCCATGACCGGCGACGGCACCAACGATGCGCCCGCCCTGGCTCAGGCCGACGTCGGCGTGGCCATGAATACCGGCACGCAGGCGGCGAAGGAAGCGGGCAACATGGTCGATCTCGACTCGAACCCGACGAAGCTCATCGAGATCGTCGAGATCGGCAAGCAGCTGCTGATGACGCGCGGCGCCCTGACGACGTTCTCCATCGCGAACGATGTCGCGAAGTATTTCGCAATCATCCCGGCGATGTTTGCCGTCGCGTTCCCCCTTCTCGACACGCTCAACATCATGGGGTTGAAGACGCCGCACTCGGCGATCCTGTCGGCGGTCATCTTCAACGCCCTCATCATCGTGGCGCTGGTGCCGCTGGCGCTCGCCGGCGTGAAATACCGTGCGCTGAGCGCGCAGGCGCTGCTCCGCCGAAATCTTCTGCTCTACGGCGCCGGCGGCCTGATCGCGCCGTTCCTGGGAATCAAGATCATCGACGTCATCATCACGGCCATCGGGCTGGCGTAGGCAGCAAACATGGACATCCGACGCAACCTTCTCACCGCGGCGCTGATGACCATCGTGACGACCGTGCTGCTGGGCGTCCTCTACCCTCTCGCCGTGACCGGCGTGGCGCGGCTGATCTTTCCAGACAAGGCCAATGGCCAGCTGATCGTGCGCGACGGCGTGGTCATCGGATCTCGCATCATCGGGCAGCCCTTCGCATCGCCGGGCTACTTCCGGCCCAGGCCGTCGGCGGCAGGACCCGCCGGGTACGACGCCAGCGCATCCGGAGGCACGAACCTCGGACCGACGAACCGGAAGCTGATCGATCGCGTGAACGAGGCGACGGTCGCCCTGTCGGCCGAGAACGGGAGTCAGCCTGTGCCGATCGAGTTGGTCACGACGTCGGCCTCCGGTCTGGACCCGCACATTTCGCCGCGGGCAGCGGACTTCCAGGTCGCGCGCGTCGCCCGCGAGCGCGGCGTGTCCGAGAGCACGATCCGGCGGATCGTGACCGAGCATACGGAAGGTCGTCAGCTCGGCTTTCTGGGCGAGCCGAGGGTCAATGTGCTTCTGCTGAACCTCGCGCTCGACGACACGTTCAAGCGAGGCCGGGCCGTAGCGCCATGAACCCTCACGAGCCCGAGCGGCCGTCCGCCGAATCGCTCCTCGCCGGTTTAAAGCAGGGCGAGCGCGCGCGACTGCGGCTGTACATCGGCGCCGCGGCCGGTGTCGGCAAGACCTACCAGATGCTCGAGGACGCTCACGAATTGAAACGCCGCGGTGTGGACGTCGCCATCGGGTTCGTGGAAACGCACGGGCGGCCCGAGACGGCCCGCCTGCTCGACGGCCTCGAGATCGTTCCGCGGCGCACGATCGAATATCGCGGCGTGACGCTCGAGGAGATGGACGTCGAGGCCGTGATCGCGCGCGATCCGGCCGTCGCGATCGTCGACGAGCTGGCGCATACCAACGTCCCCGGCTCGAAGCACGACAAACGATACGAAGACGTGCTCACGATCCTGGACGCCGGCATCGCAGTCATCAGCGCGGTCAACATCCAGCACATCGAATCGCTCAACGACGCAATCGCCCGGACGACGAACGTCCGCGTCCGGGAAACGCTGCCCGACTGGGTGCTCCAACGCGCTGACGAAGTCGTCAACGTGGACATCTCGGTCGAGACGCTGCGCACACGGCTGCGGGAGGGGAAGATCTACAAACCCGACAAGGTCGAGCAGGCGCTGCAGAACTTCTTCCGCGTCGGCAACCTTTCGACGTTGCGCGAGCTGGCGCTGCGGCAGCTCGCGACCGTGCAGGCCGGGCACGCGGAGCTATACAGGCGCCGTGAAGGGCTCGAGCATGCGGTCATCCCCGAGAAGGTCATGGTCTGCATGGCGTCGCACGGCAGCGCGCGCCGGCTGCTCCGTACCGGGTCCCGCATCGCCGGCCGGCTGGCCTCGGACTGGTACGCGGTCTACGTCGAAACCCCGAGCGAAGAACCGGGACGAATCAAGCCGGCCGACCATGCCGCGCTAACCGAAAACATCCGGCTGGCCGAGCAGCTCGGTGCGAGGGTCGTGCGGCTGAAGGCCCGCAACGTGCCGGATGCGCTCGTCCAGTTCGCGCGCGAGCATGCCATCACCCACGTCATCTTCGGTCAGTCCGCCCGGTCCCGCTGGAACATGCTCATTCACGGCTCGGTCATCAATCGATTTCTTGGCGAGGTGCGCACCGCTACCGTCCACATCGTCCCGCCCGGCGACGATGACGATGATGTGGCGGGTGAGGTGACGACCCGGGGGAGCGATCGCCAATGACCGTGCGAGCGCGCCTGCTCACCGGCTACGTGGCGCTCGTCGCGGCGCTGGCGGCGCTGGGCGCGTGGAGCGCCTGGCGGCTGTACGAGATGGGGTCGGTCGCGAGACGGATCATCGCCGACAACTACGTGTCCGTCGTCGCTGCACAGGACATGAAAGAGAGCCTCGAACGACAGGACTCTGCGGCGTTCTTCGAGCTCCTCGGCCGTCACGATCGCGCCGCCCCGCAGCTCGCCGAACATCGCCGGCGCTTCGACGAAGCGCTCGGGCGCGCGGCCGGGAACATAACTGAGCCGGGCGAGCGCGAGCTGATTGAGGCGCTGCGGGCGGATCGAGACACGTATTACCGGCTGTACGACACCTTCCTCGCCGAAGCACGGAGAGCCCGCGCGAAAGCCGCCCTTGAGCCGGAGAGCGCGACGAAGCGGTACTTCGCCGCGCTCGAGCCCGTCTTCAACCGCCTGCGAGGAACCGCCGATCGACTCCTGCGCCTGAATCAGGACGCGATGGTCCGCAAGTCCGATGGGGCCACTCGCGTGGCCCGGCGCTTCGCCCTGACAACGGCGGGTCTTGCAGCGGCACTGGTCGTCGCAGGCGTTCTTCTGTCGATTGTCATCGCTCGATCCATCCTGACCCCGATTGCCAGCCTCACCACGGCGACCACGCGGATTGCTGGAGGCGATCTCGACGCGACCGTCGCGGTCCGGCAGCACGACGAGGTGGGACGGCTGGCGGAAGGCTTCAACCGCATGGCGGGCCGGCTGCGCGAGGTCCGTCAGTCGGACCTCGGCAAGCTGCTCGTCGCCCAGCAAACCGCCGAAGCGGCGATCGATTCGCTCTACGATCCGGTGCTCGTCACCGGCGCGGATGCACGCGTCCGCCGACTGAACCAGGCCGCGGAGCGGCTGTTTGGGTCGGGGTCAGAAGCCGCGGGCCGGCCGATCGAAGAGGTCGTCCGCGACGGGCGGGTCGCGCTCGCCGTGACCGAAGTCCTGCGGTCGCGCAGCCCGGTCGCAGGCGAAGGGTCGGCGGCCGTCGTGCCGCTGCAGGTTGGCGGCGCCGAACGCTCTTACCGCCTGCGATCGACGCCGATGTACGACAGCGAACGGCACCTGTCAGGCGCCGTCACGCTGCTCGAGGACATCACGCACCTGCAGGAGATCGACCGGCTCAAGTCCGAGTTCATCGCCGCCGCCTCGCACGAGCTTCGCACCCCGCTGACGAGCGTCCAGATGGGGATCCATCTTCTGCTCGAAGGCACGGCCGGGGAATTGAACGATCGGCAGCTCGACATCCTCCAGATGTGTCGAGACGACGCCGCTCGGCTCGAAAAGCTCACGAAGGACCTGCTCGACCTCTCGAAGATCGAATCGGGCGAGTCAGCGCCGCGGCTCGCCACCGTCCCGGCCGCGCGGCTGGTGAAGGAGGCCATTGAGCCGCTGCGGCTCCAGGTCGAGGCCAAAGGCCTCGAGCTGACCGTCGACGCACCGCCAAATCTCCCCCAGGTCCGCGCGGATCGAGCGCAGATTGAGAGAGTGCTCGCGAACCTCGTCACCAACGCGGCGCGCGCGACGGAACGTGGCGGCCGGATTAGCGTCACCACGGAGCCGCGCGGAGACGCGGTTGTGATCGCCGTCGCGGACAACGGACGCGGGATCCCTAAGGAGTACCTGCCCCGGATTTTCGATCGATTCGTTCAGATCCCGAACGTGCCGTCCGGCGGCGCCGGCCTCGGCCTCGCGATCTCCCGGCGGATCGTCCAGGCGCACGGCGGACAGATCGCGGTGCAGTCGGAGCTGGGCCGCGGCACGACGTTCACGTTCACTCTGCCAGCCGCAGCGGCAGATGGACGCAGATAAACGCAGATAAATGCAGACTGGTCCGACTCATGCGAATACTTATCGTAGACGACGAAGATCACATACGGAAGATGATGCGGCTCACCCTCGAGGCCGCGAGCCATCAGGTCGAGGAAGCGGCCAATGGTCAGGCCGGGCTCGGCTCGTTCGGCGACGGGAAGGGCTGGGATCTCGTGCTGCTCGATCAACGCATGGCAGGTCTCGAAGGCACCGAGGTCCTCCGCGAGATGCGGCGGCGCAAACCGGACGCCGTCGTGATTCTCGTCACCGCTTACGCGTCGATTGACCTCGTCATCGAGGCCATGCATCTGGGTGCGACGGACTTCCTGCGCAAGCCGATGACACCCGACACGCTGCGAGGCGCGGTGGCGGCGGCGGCCGCGCGCGCCGCGCGAATGCCCGTCGCCGCGGGCGTCACACCTGCTGTTCCGGGTCCGATTGAGACGCTTACGATGAATGGCTTCCACATCCGGTATCGCGGGAGCGAAACCGGCGCCGGAGGCGTCGTGAATCACCGGTTCGTCGTCACGCGCTATCCGCAGGTCCACGCGCAGGAGGTTGCCGTGGCGATCGATCCGGAGGCAGTAGCTCGGGTCGCGCGATTGACGCACCGCGAGCTCGCGCCTGGGAGCGGATTCTGGCGTCATCAGGCAGAACGGCTGCTGGCCGCATACCTCTGGAGCGAGGGCGCGGTCCCGGCGGTCGATCAGTTGCGCGTAACCGACATCCCACGCGCGGAGCTGGACGTCGCCGCGCGATGGTCGGCTGAGTAGATTCCTCTAAACCCTCCGCTCATCTCGTCCATCCAACCTCAATCGGTCGCGA
>DATAFJ010000038.1:0-19305 GCA_036257535.1 Vicinamibacterales bacterium
TCCGCGAGCGGCTGACGGAAGAATCCGCCCGATGCGACCACGACATCCGTCAGGCCCAACCGGCTCAGCGCCAGTTCCCGAAGGCTCGCCCGGACGGAGTTTCCGACGAGGAGCGCACCCGACAGCACGGCAACGGCACAGGCGATTCCGGCGACGACGGCGATGTTCGTACGCCAGAAGTAGCGCGCGCTCTTGAGCGCGAGTGAAGCGAGCGTCACGGGCGTGGAACCAGCCGGCGATCGGCCAGCGTGTAGCGAGCCGGGAATCGATCGGCGAGCGCGACGCTGTGCGTGACGACAATCAGGATGGCGCGCTCGCGCGCGTGTAGGTCGAGGATCAGCGCGGCGACGGCGTCGGCCGACTCGCGATCGAGATTGCCTGTCGGCTCGTCGCACAGGAGCAGCCGCGGCTGCCGGATCAGGGCACGCGCGACCGCCGCGCGCTGGCGCTCACCGCCGGAGAGCTCCGACGGACGATGATCGCGCCGTGCCGTCAGGCCGACCTGCTCGATGAGCCACTCGGCACGCTCGCGGGGCGACGGCTTCGAATCGCGCGACGCCGAATCGACGAGCGTGGGAGCCAGCACGTTCTCGAGAACGGTGCACTGCGGGAGCAGGAAGTGGTCCTGGAACACGAAGCCGACTTGACGGTTGCGGAAGGCGGCCAGCTCGCGCTCGCCGAGCGTATACGGGTTGGCGCCGTCGAGCGTCACCTCGCCAGCCGAGGGCGGCTCGAGCGCGCCCAGGACGTAGAGCAGCGTGCTCTTGCCGCTGCCCGACGGGCCCATAATGGAGGCAGCGTCCCCGCGATCGAGCGAGAGCGTGACGCCGGCCAGCACGTCGAGCGTGCCGCGGGGCGACGGATAGCTCTTTGAAACGTTCGTCGCCTTCAGCACGACGATCCGTTACGCGGTCCTCGCCCCTCGCGCGGGGCTTGTCTCTCGTCCGGGCTTGGTCTGACCGGCGACCGCGGCGTAGACCTCGAGCGCGCGATCGGCCATACGTGCGACCGTGTAGTGGCGGCGCACGCCGGCGGCGCCGGCGCTGCCGAGCGACGCTCCCTTCGCGGTGTCGGCGAAAATCGACGCGAGGCCATCCGCCAGCGCTCGCGCATCGTCGGGTTGGACGAGCAGCCCGCCACCGGTTCTCTGGATCATCTCGATGAACGCACCGCGCCGCGGCTGGACGACAGGAACGCCGCAGGCCATCGCCTCCAGGACCGAGAGGCCTTTCGGTTCGTCGTACGTCGCGGGCAGCGAGAATACGTCGAGCGTGCGAAGGAACTCGGCCTTGGCGCCGCGCTCGAGCGTGCCGCGGTAGTGAAACTCCGAGGCGAGACCCCAGCTGCGCATCTTGTCTTCGATCTCCCGGAGGTATTCGTGATGCTCGGGCGCGAGATATCCGGCAGCTTCGAGCGTCAGGTCATCGAGCCCAGGCCGTTGGCGGAGGATGCGGTACGCATCGGCCAGAACGGACAAGCCCTTCTCGGGTGCGATACGGCCGAAAAAGCCCACGCGCCGCGTCTGCCCCGGTTTCTTCTCGCGGTACTGGGCTGGCCCGAAGTCGTCTGCGTTGACGCCGAGCGGAAGCACGTGGGTTTTTGCCGCCGGCAGCGCCAGATACGCCGTCATGAAGCGCGCGTACTGCTCGCTCACCGCGAAGAAGGCGTCCGCGTGCTGCGCCTGCTTCCGGATCAGATCGATGGTGTCGCTTCTGTGCGGCTCGCCGAGACCCGCGATGAAGAGATCCTCCCCCTGCAGCGTGACGCCGACGGGACGGCCCGTCGCCCGCTTGATCGGCGCCGCCAGGCTGATGAGCAGCGAATTGGGAATGATCGTCAGATCGGGCGGCTCTTCGCGCGCGAGCCAGTCGCACAGCTTCTCGACCTCCTTGCGCTGCGACCCGTGTTCGCCGCGCAGCATCGAGACCGTCAGCTCGCCGAGCATCCGGGGGTTGGTCTGGACCGGACGATTCGCCATCGCGCGGATCACAGCCGGGGCGTCCCACAGACGATCCAGGAGCTTCGGTGTGTAGCGAAAGATCGGCAGCTTTTGCTCGAGGTACACGCTGATCCCGCCGAGGAACACGCGCTCGCGGCTGACGTTCGGCTCGTCGGTGCGCGTCGGGGTGTACAGCGGCATCAGGATCACGTCGTGGCCGCGACGGATCAGCTCAGCGGCGAGCGCGTTGTCGCGCAGACAGCTGCCGCAATACATGGGGCCGGCCCCGGCTGTCAGCGCGAGGAGCTTCACACTACCGATTCAACCACGGAAGGTGACGGAGGGACAAACGCGGATTGGGAACCCGTCCGGACTCTCGAACGGGTCCCCGAGTAGTCCTCAATCTCTGTCGCAGTCGTCTCCGTCCCAGTGGTGGCCATGGTGTCTGTTGTGCTTGGGGCGCAGGAAGTGCTTGAACGCCCAATCCGCCACCGATTCGCCCTGCCTTCGCGCATCGACGTCTGCGAACCGGAAGTGGATGCCAAGCAGGATCCGCGCTTCGACGACATCGTCGGCGAGATCGGAGATGCGCGTGTAGTTTCGCGTACGTCTCGGGTCGTCTGGGTCCCCCAGCTGCGGAGCGTTGCTGGTCACCGTGAAGTTCAGTTTGTTCTTTCCGAAGAAGAGCCGAAGCGTGCGCGTAAAGGCGCCCGTGAGGTTGTTTGCGCCCGACGTGTAGTCGGGATATGCAGGCGTGTTGATGAGCGGCAGCCAGGTCGTGTCGCCTGCCGTATGCGGGTTGCCGTCATCATCCCCTTCCTGGACCGCCGTGACAGGACGCCAGAAGTTGAAGTGGCGCTTGCTGTCCCAGGCAGTGATGAAGGCGTCCGCCATTGCCAGATTGGCGAGTGCGTACAGGCGCGAGTTCTTGGAAATGCTGAAGTGTTTTTTCTCGGATAACGCGCGCAGGATGCGATGGTATTGCTGCAGGAAGTTTTCCGAGAAGAAGTACGCATGGGTCGTCTGAGCGTCGGTGCGGTTCACGCCCTCGAATTGCCCGCAATCGACGCATGGCAGGTTCGCCAGAGAGCCGAGGGCCTTCACCTCGTTGTAGTTCCGGCGGTAGCGGCCAGTCGTCATTTTGGGTGGCCCCGGAGCCCGGAACTGTGTGCCGCTAAACAGCGTGTATGGCTCGAGCTCGCCAGCCCATGGCGCAAACATTGGAGCGGTAGGCGGCGGCGGAGTCCCGATGTGATTTTGGCGTCGGCCGCCACTCGCCAGCCTGACATCCATCAGCATCGTCGTTGCAACCGTTGAATACCGGGGCAGGGTCTGGAGCCGCGCGATAGAGCAACCGGAACTCCGCTGCGACCTCCTCACCGACCCCAATTCCCGGATCACCGACCAGGTTGTTCGCGATGAGGTAGTCCTCCAACGCCTTGTTGAGGCACGAGCCTAATGGGCAGGTGTCGGTCGGGCCGGTGGGTTCGGCTTTCGACGGGTAGAGGCCGACCAGGACGCCGTGGGCCGCCGCGGCGGCGGCTGCATCCGCCGATCCGTCAGCACCCCTGATCCGCAAGTGATAGGCCTTGAAGTCCCGTTCAATCGACTGAACGGCGTCATAGACCGCAGCCTGAATCAGGGCTGAATCGACGACACCGATTGGCCCGGGCCGGCCGGTCGGTATGGCGGCCTGCGCGATGTTGTTCCAATGGGTTACGGCGTCAGCCAGGGCAGGTGCCGCCGCGCCCAGGCACCCGACCAAGGCGAGAATCGACCGTCGCAACAGGGGTCTTTTTGTCATGGGACTCCTCTTCTGTCACTGAAACGCCCAACATGGGCGTTCCGGACAGCGCTTTCCAGCCCGGGGGAAACGGGGGAGCACAGCTACGCTCCAGCTGGCATCTCAGTCAAGAGATGCCATTGGAGCCCAGAACGAGCCGCGGATTACCCGTGGCTCATCCGGCGCGCTGGAAGGCGCGGCGCGCGTAGAGATGATCGAACAGGTTGCCCTCGTGCGGCTGGTCCCACGCGATCTGGTTCGTTTTGATCGGCCCGACGTTGAGACGGTCGACGATCGGCGACTCGATGAGGCGCTCGACCACGCCGCGATCGCGCGTCAGCGCGGTCACGACCAGCGTCGGCCCGAACGGCGCGGGAATCGAGGCCACATCCTCGGCGCTCATGTCCACGACGGCCGCGTAGGGAAACAGGAATTCGCGATTGGCGAGCGGATGCGACGGGCTGTCGCAATACACGATGGTCGGCAGCAGATACGTCCCGCCTTCCCAGCGGACCAGCCGGGGACCCTGCCGGTGAGCGGCGGTCACGTCGACGGCCCCGGGCTCTCGAAGGCCGGCTTCGATCTGCCCGTCGATCCACTCGGCTACGCGTGGATCCGTGAACGGCGCGATCGCCGCCTGTTCGTCGTCCGCCGCGCGCGGGACGATTGTCGCGAGCCGCGCAGCGAGCGCGTCGGCGATCTCGCGACCGCGCCCGGCCGTCCACACGCCCGACGCATTCACGCACGATCGGCCGCCGTTGTCGGCGATCGACGCGGCCATGAGATCGAGGTGGTCGCGCCACGCGTCGACCTCCTCCGGCGCCAGGAAGATCTTCGTGAACCCTGGCCCATGCAGCTCGATGCGCGGATCGCCGGCGGCGGTGCCTACCGTCGAGGCATCGCCGAAGAAGACTCCGCGGCCCGACTGGCGAAGAATTTCGCCGGCACCGGCGTGGTCGGTCGGGTAATAGCCGAACGCCGCCGGCGGCGCGCCGGACGCGATATAGGCCTGCGCGATCCGGAACGGAGACCACGGCTCCGCGCCGCCCGGCTTGAGCGCCAGCGGCATCTTGAGCGGGATGGCGGGAGTCCAGAGCGAGTGCACGCCGGGCGAGTTGCTCGGCAGGACGATGCCCAGCGTGGAGCCCCGCGGGAAGAAGCTCACCGTGTGCCCGTTGGCCTCGCCGACGCCGGTGTCGAGCACGCGCAGGTCGAGGCCGCGCGTGAGGCCGCGCAAGACAGCAGGCATTTCGCGCAGCACGGCCGCAATGCGATCCATGTTGCGGCGCACGAGCACGAACGGCATGCCCGTCGTGGCCGACACCTGCTCGATGTAGTCGTCGCGGCTCTGAGTGTCGCTTCCAATCGGGAGGGTGTCGTTCGCGAACCGATCCGCGGTCTCGCGGCAGATCTCGAGCAGCCGATCGATCGGAATGCCTGTCAGAGCACGTCGCGCCGCCGCCTGCGCGTCGGGCAGGAGATCGCGGCGGATGAGACCGACGTTGGCCTGACTGATCTCGACAAACGGTGCGCGCGTCCGGTAGTGCGGCACACGCACGGTTTCGAGGCTGGTGTAGGGTTCGCCGTGCCGAAGGATAGGTATTCGAATCATGCAGTACCCGACCATTGTACTTCGCGCGTCGCCTGCCGAAGCATCGCCCGGATTTTGTTGCGCTCGCGGACCAGCGCGGTGCGGACGAAGGGACGAAGCGTGGGGCCCGCGATGGAGACGAGCGACGCCGCTTCCAGCCGCGGCACGGCCGGCAGCTTGATCGCGGGATCGTGATCGAACCGTTCGCCTCGCGCGTAGTTGAGCGGCACGAGAATGCGCGCCAGGCGCCGTAAGGTCGCGTTGAACCGGCGCCGCAGCGCGTCGTTGCGCGGCTCCGCCGCGAGCCGCCGCTCGGCTTCACTCCGCCAGGCGCCAATCGCCGTTCTCAACAGGCGCAGGTCGGTGAGGATCGGCGTCAGGTCGACCTCGCTCCCCGCGTGCTCCTGGTACTTCCCGACCGCAGACGCGATCTCGGTGACGGCCGCCTCGTAGTCGAACGGATGAAACGGCGCATTCAGTACGCGAAGGATGGCGGTGAGGTACACCTTGAGATCGCGGGTGAGCATGTCTCCATCCTCGACGCCAAGCGCATCGAGCGGCGTGTGCCAGACCGGCCGTCCGCCACACCCACCGACCGCGTAGTAGCCGCGCGCCGCACGCTCGGCCTGCGGAATGTTCGACAGCAGCATGAAAAACGCGGTGGGGCCGATCTGATTGAACGAGTAATCGCCCGCGCGAAGCGGCCGCATGCCCTTCGCACGCTCGTTGATCGCATCGCCGATCGCGTCGATACAGAGCTCGGCCGCCTCAGCCATCCACATCACTTCCTCGTACGCCGTTGCACCGGCGCAGCCGGGCGAATCGATGTTGAGGTGCGCGATACACCACTCGTCGATCTCGTCGGCGAATGCATCGGCGAACCACGTCGAGCCGGCGTAACGGCCGGTCGAGTGCCCGGGCCACCACGCGATTCGGACCGTCCGCTTGAGGCCGTCGCGAAGCGCGTACAGCACCCGCGCCAGCTCGAGAAGCGTCGCATCACCGGTCGCGTTGTCGCCGATGCCCACGTACCACGAATCGTAGTGGCCGTGGACGAGGAGAAACTCATCCGGGTCCTCTGTGCCGCGGATCTCCGCGACCGGCAGGAGACATCTCGACCAGCCCTCGCGCAGCCACGTCCGCACCCCCACCCGAACCCGCCCGCGCGACGCGAGCGCCGCGAGCCGTTCACCGTCGGCGTGCGCGACGCACGCAATCGGCGTCCGCGGCTTGCGCGAGATCGACTCGTGGGTCGGCGCTCCCCAGATCGGCGTGCAGATCCCTTCGTGGATCGCATCCCCCGGGTGGATGTAGATCTGCGCGATCGCGCCGCGCCGCTCGAAGGCATGAACAGTGCCCGGCATCGAATAGCCTTCGGTCAGCACGATGTGGCCGGCGACCGGATCGCCCTCCGCCTCGCGGCCGATCGACGGCCGCGCGGCCGACATCGGCGTGTCGAAGAGATCCGCCGTACCGCCCGCGTAGGTCGAGGGCACGTAGACGAGCTCTCCGCTGACTTCCTCACCATCCGTCGACCGCGCGAACGAGGGGGGCCTGGACGCAATCGTCCCGCTGCCATCCTCGACGATACGCACCTCGGACCGCTCGGGAATGCTGAGGTAGAGCTCGGGCTCGTGGACCGTGACCGGCACGCCGAGCGCACGGAGCCGGTCGGCGATGTACATGCCCGCCGCACGCTCGTCGGCGCTGCCCGACTCGCGCGTGAGCTTCGAAAACCGGCTGATGAGCGCGAGCGGCTCGGTCAGCGACAGGAGATTGTGGGCCTTCGTCTCGAGGTCCGAGTCTTGAAAACGCATGTGTCGTTATCGTCGCACGGTCGCGGCGCTCTGTGTTCCATTAAGACGACGGACGTTCGAGCGCTGCGAAAAGTACAAACATCGCCAGGCTCGCGCAAACCCCCGCGAAGATGGGTTCGAGCCCAAGGGGTCGGGGCGTGGTAAGCGTCCAGATCACGCAGGCGGCCGTGCCGCCCAGCATCGATCCCAACGCCGCCGCCTTGCCGCCGCGGCGCCAGTTCAGCCCGACGACAATCGGCGCAAAGAAGGCGCTGGCTATCAGGTTCGCCTGCGCGAGAACGATGAACTGAACGAGCGTCACCTCACGCATCGCAAACCAGACCGGCAGCACGGCCAGCGCGAGCACGGCGATGCGATTGGCGGCAAGGCGTTCGAGCTCGGTGGCGGCCGGCTTCAGAAAGCGTCCATAAAGATCGTGCGCGACGCTCGCGGCGCCGACGAGAAGGATCGCGTTGACCGTGCTCATGATCGCCGAGAAGGCAGCGACGAGCAGGAGCGCACCGGCGACCGGCGTCAGCACGTGCGCCGCCATCACGGAGCTCGCGAGATCGGCCGACGGCAGCGTCGGGAAGAGCGCCCGCATCGAGAGGCCCACTATCATGATCGCGCACCCGATCACAGCTTGAAAGATGTACGCGACACCGATCGCGTATCGTGCCGTCGCGCGGTCGCGCATCGCCATGAACCGCGTCGCCTCGAGCGGTGTCGCCGCCAGAGACAATCCGAACGCGGCGCCGAACGCGAGAAGCTCGCGCCACTCGAAGAACGATCCCAGGAGCCTGGGATCGATCTGCGCCAGCGCGCGCCCGAGGGCGTCGAGGCCGCCGAGATGGCCGAGGAGATACGGCACGGCCGCCACGAGACCGACGACCATCACCATGCTCTGCAGGAGATCGATCCGCGCGCCGCCGTGGAGCCCACCCGCCAGGGAGTACACGACCGTGCTGACGAGCACCAGGGCGATTCCGGTCCACGCCGGCCAGCCAAGAACAGTGGAGACGATGATCCCGCTCGCCTTGTACTGCGCGACCAGAAAAATCGTGTAAGCGACAACGATGAGAACGGCAGCGAGCGCTCTCACCGCGCGGCTGCCGAATCGGGCCTCGCAGTATTCGGGGATGGTGAGCGTGCCTGCGTCGCGCAGCCGCGGCGCCACAAACACCGCCGACACGAACCACCCGAGCCACGCGCCGGGCCAGACCCACACGAACGACACGCCCGCCAGGTAGTGCAGCCCAACGGTGCCGACGAACGTGCCCGCGCTGATCTGCGTCGCCGCCAGCGTCGCGCCCCCCACGAGCGGGCCGAGCGTCCTGCCCGCGACGATGAAGTCGGCCGACGTCCGCGTGCGACGGTACCCGACGATCCCCAGCGTGATCACGCCGGCGAAGTACGCGATCAGAACGACCGCAAGGCTTGCTGTCACCCTTTCTTGCCTCGCTCCGGCCGCAGGCGCTCCCGCGCCTCGCGCGCCGCCATCCAGCGCGCCCAGGCGAAATAGCCGGCAATCCAGACGATGCAGAAAAGGAAGAAGCCGTAGAACGTCCAGCCGAAGCCCTGCATCAGGCGGAGCCCTGCGCGCGTCCACCGTGGGCTGCGCGTCCGGCGATGGAGAGCGACCACATCATCGCAGCGGCCGCGGCCGCCAGGACGGCGACGTCCAGCCACGCCTCTCGTGAGGAACCGCTCGGGACGATGCGGACGAACGACGGCGGAGACGGCAGCCGCGCGCGGCCTATCCAGCGGCCCTGCTCTTCAGTCCAGGTCGCGCGGGGAAAGCTCGACGCGGGGCGACCGGCGCCCGGCGGCGCGACGATCTCCAGATCGATCGGCTCGCTGCCACCGACGGCGGTGACGGCACACCGCCAGTCCGCCCGCTGACGCGGATATCGCACGTGCGATCGCCCGGCCGCGCTGTTCGTCGTGACGCTGCAATCGCCTTGATCGGTGAGCTCGACGCGAAGGCGGGTCTCGGCGTGCACGTCAACGGAGGCTATGGAGATCACGGAGACAAAAGCCACCGCGGAGAAACGGCGGACCAGAGGACGAACGGAGAATTCCTTTGTTAAGTCCGTTTCGTCTCCGCTTCCTTCGTTTCTCCGTGTTGAGGTTTTCTCCGTTTCCTCCGTCATCTCCGTTGACCGGACTAATAGACTCCCTCGACAACGGTCGTCGCGAACCTCGAGAAGGGCCGGACGTTCCGCACGCCGTCCCAGGGATACGGCTCGCACGGCGGCTCGCGCTCCGCTTCGTCGCGCTCCAGGAAGCGCGGCATGAAAAACTCCTTCGTCAGCGTCGTCAGGCGCACGCGGCCGGTCTTGCCGTAGTCGACGACGCGGTCGGGAGTGTCGGGGTCGACGACCTCGATCATGGCTCGCGGGCTGGGCGGGTAGTAGATCACGGCGTAGTTGTCGGCCGGATCGAGCGGCTTGTGGACGGCGAGTCCCATCAGCGTGTTGCCGTAGGTGGGCGCGAAGTACACACCGTCCAGCAGCTCCTCGACGGCGAAGCGATGGAACTGCGGCGTCATCTCGGTGCCGCCGCAGAATACGCCCGTGATGCCCGCCTTTCGAAGCGAGATCTTTTCGCAGATCGCCTCGAGCAGCTTCGGCGTCGTGAAGAGACAGCGGATGTTGTCGTGCGCGCGGAGCAGCGTCAGCGCCTGCTCGACGACATGCTGCTTGTAGCGCTCGGCCTCTTCCATCTGACGACGCTTGATCAGTTTGATGACCCACCGGGGATCAAGATCGACCATGAAGCAGATGCCGCCGCGGTGCTGCGCCAGGTGCTCGACGGCAAGCCGGAGCCGCCGCGGCCCCGAGGGGCCGACCTCGAGCCAGTCGCTGCCCTTGGGGAACGCCCAGTCGGGAAGCGTCTGGCTGAACATCTCGTAGTCGATCCGGAAGTCGTCGATGTTGATCCGCGACTTCGGCACGCCCGTACTGCCGCCAGTTTCGAAGATCGAGACCGGACGGCCGGAGTAGCCCTTCGGGACCCAGCGGCGAACCGGACCACCCCGGAGCCACTCGTCCTGAAAGGCGCCGAACTTCGACAGGTCGTCGTAGCCGCGAATCTTCTCTCTGGGATCCCAGTCGAGACGCTTGGCGAAATCCAGCCAGAACGGGCAGCCGGTCGCCGGGTCGAAATGCCAGGTGACGATCTCGCGTGTGTGGCGGTCGAGCGCCTCGCGCGCCTGCGCCGCAGCGGAAGTTGAGACGGCCATCGACCTTGATGCTAGTCGGTGTGAGCGCCGGATGCCAAGTGAGAGCGCCCGTGCCGTCCCGTCATCACCGCAAGCTCTCGCGCCCGCCCGTGCGACTCGGGCACCTCGAGCAGGCGGTCGGACGGCCACGGCAGACGCCACGTCCAGTTGTGCGGGCCGATCGTGGCGGGCGTGTTGATGCGATCGAGCCAGCCGAAGAGATCCTGGATCGGCAGAATCACGAGGCCGGATCCGCTGCCGAGCACCGTCTCGAGGAGCGCGTCGCGGATGGACGGCCCGAAGGGGCTGGATGCATTCAAGCCGCGCGACGCGAGCGCCGGAATCTCCAGAAGGGCCGTTCGATCCTCGCGTTCCAGCGTTTCCCACCATTCCGCGAGCGGCGTCGTATCGTGCGTGCCGGACGTGCCGACAGAGCGCGCGGGCCAGCCCGCTGGATCGATGAACGGATGTCCATCCGTGTGCCAGTCCCGCGACCATCGCAGCACACGGTAGCCGGGCAGGCGCAGCTCCGCGAGCGATTCGCGAACGAAGTCGGGGATGCTGCCGAGATCCTCCGCGACGACCAGCGCGTCGGCCGATCGGAAGCTCGCGATCACGCGTTCGCCCTGGGCGCGCTGGGAGGGTTCGTCGGCCGGCGAAAAGTACGGCGTAAACGGCCGCCCGTCCTGCAGCGGCCGCACGAACGTTCGATAGAAGCCGACGATGTGATCGATCCGGTAGCCGTCGTAGAGCGCCGCGCTGCGGCGCGCGCGCTGGCGAAACCATTCGTCCCCGCTGGCTTTCACGGCGTCCCAGTCGTAGACGGGCAATCCCCAGTTCTGGCCCGTCTCGCTGAACGCATCCGCTGGGGTGCCGACGGATCGGTCAAGTTGAAACTCGTGCTGACGGACCCAGACGTCCGCGCTGTCGCCGCTGACCATGAAAGGAACGTCGCCGAAGAGTCCGATGCCGGCGCGCTCGCGCGCTGCATGCCACTGCTCGTCGGCGATCCACTGCAGGTAGCTGTAGTAGCGAATGCGTCGCTCGAGCTCGCGCTCCATGGAGCTCAACGCATTCCCGTCACGGTGGCGAAGCGCCTCGGGCCACTCCGTCCATGGCCGGCCCATCGCCTCCCGGATCGCGCGGAACCGCGCGTAGTCGCTCAGCCACCAGCCTTCGCACTCGACGAACGACTCGAACGCCGCGAGGCGCGGCGCGTCGGCGCACGCCGAGAACCGATCGTAAGCGGCGCGAAGCGCGTCGCGCTTCAACGCGCGAACCGCGTCGTACCGAATCCGACGCGAGCGCCGGACGAAGTCGAGCGCATAGCGGGCCGGCGGAGACGCGACGTCTTCGCCGCCGATCGCCTGGAACTCCGGTACGTCCGCAAGCGAGATGTAGATCGGATCGATTGCCATGGCGGACATCGCCGAGTAGGGCGACGTTTCGCCGGATGCGACCTCCGTCACGGGCAGCAACTGAACGAAACTGTGGCCCGCCTCGCGGACCCAGGCGGCAAATGCCGGAAGGTCGCCTATCTCGCCGATGCCCCAGGCACGCACAGACGGAATCGAGAAGAGCGGCACCAGCATGCCGGCATGCCGACCGCGATCGAAGCGTGGTTCAGACGCGGGCATCGGCTGAGGCGCGTGCCAAAAGACGATGGACCCCAGCTTCGAAAACGTCCGGCGGCGGCAGCAGGCTGATGACGACGAACGCCTCGCGGGGGAAATCGAAGAAGTAGCCGGGATGGGCGAGCACGTTGTCGACATCCAGCAGTTCGAGCACCAGGTCGTCCTCGGATCTCGTCGCGGGGACCCTGAGGACGGCGTACCAGCCGCCTTCGATCGGGAGGACCTCGACGGACGGATAGCAGGAGCCAGCACGGGTCAGCGTCGCCGCGTTCGCGCGCACGCGTTCGAGGATGTCGTGACGAATCTGCCGTCCGGCATCGATGAGCGCCGGCGCCGCCACCTGGACGGGCGTGGACACGGACAGATACGTGTCGCAGATGATCTCGAGACGCTCGAGGACGTCCGCGGTTCGTTCAGCCGGGCCGTTGAGCACCATCCAGCCGAGCTTGAGTTGGGGAAGTCCCGCCGCCTTCGACAGGCCGCCAAGACTGACGGCGGCGGCCGTGTCCTGGTCGACCACGCGGACGGCGTCGAGGGCACGAGAGCCGGTCATCGGAAAGTCGAAGAACACTTCGTCTCCCACGAGAACGATGTCGCGCCTCGCGCAGAAATCCGACAGCGCGTCGAGCTCGGCGCGCTTCAGATACGAACCGGTCGGATTGTTGGGGTTCACGACGACCAGAGCCCGCGTTCGATCGGTGGCCGCCGCCCGCACACTGTCGATGTCGGTGGACCAGCCGCCGTGATACTCGAGCGCGTACGGCACGGGCCGTACGGCGTCGAGAGGCGCGAGGTATTCGAGCAGCGGATAACTCGGCTGTGGGACGAGCACGTCGTCGCCAGGATCGCACAGCAGCTTGAAGAGAATGGAGTACGCCTCGCTCGTGCTCGTCGTCAACACCACGCGATCGGGCGAAACGTCCATGGTCGCGGCCACCGCTTCGCGCGCGTCCGGAAGCCCAAGCGGCGCGGGCTCGTAGCGAAGGGCTGCGCTCGACGCGAGCGCCGTCAGCAGACTCGGCGGGTAGTTGATTCCAGCGGCGGTGGGATTCGAGAGCGTGAGATCGATGAGCGGCGTGCCCGACGCGCGCAGCCGTTCGATGGCGCCGTGCAGACGATTGGGAGTGCGATCACGAGGCACGCGGGAGGAGAACATGGGGTCAGACCCTATTTTTACGCATTTCGTAAGAACAACACGGCTGCGCTAGTCAGACTTGTTCTTACGAAATGCGAAAAAATGGGGTCTGACCCCCTTTTTTCACGGGCTGCTCAGCGCCAGCGTCGTCGCCTCGTCTTCGGGCTCGGCCTCGAAGGCGAGCGGCTTCGAGTCGCTCAACCGTGCGGAGATTCGTGACACCGTGACCGCCGTCCCCGCGATCGCGACGACTGTCGGGGCGAAGAGCGCCGGGCGGGCGAGGAGCCAGGCCTCGAGCTCCGCCATCGTGTAGGCGTAGGTCGTAAAGAGCGTCAGGTAGAGCGGCCAGAGCAGGCGGACGTTGGCAGCGCCCGGCACGTACGGCGCCGTGAAGGGAACGCGGCCGAAGCGCCACATCAGCATCTCGACGAGCAGCCATGCGAGCGTCAAGACGTAAGCCGCATGCGCGGCAGCGACCGCGGGACCCCAGAACATGGCAGACGCCGGCAGGAGGAGCGCGATGGGCGGCGCGGCGGCGATAAGTAGCAGCGCGAGGCGCGCGCCCGCGACGTGAGATCGCATCGACGATCGTTCGGTCATGCGGAACACCCAGTTCGCGGACGGGTCGATCGGGATCGCGAACAGTACGCGCGCGCCCACCGCGCCCAGGAACGTGATCACGAGCGCAATAGAGAGGATCGAAGGCGACAGGAACTCGGCGCCGCGCGGCCCGAGGGCCGCCGCGCGCAGCAGTCCGGCCACGACGATGGCGCAGCCGACACCGATGTAAATGCCATAGAGCAGCCGATGACGCCTGCTCCGCGCGAAGCTGGTCAGCACGAACCCGAGCACAGCGCCGGCAACCGGGCGCGCGGTCGACAGCGGACCCACGAGTCGCCCGACGATCAGCTTCCGCAGCGCGCCGGGCGCGACCGCAAGCGGCACGTCCTGCGTTTCGAGCGCGCGGTGCACCAGGCGGCGATAGCCAATCACGTAGAGCAGCACCGCGGCGGCGGCCGTGACGACGGTCGCAACCAGGCCGCGCCACGCGAGCATACGGAACACGTCCTGCGGGGCTCCCGAGATCACTTCGGAGAGCCCGAGAAACCAGAGCGGCGGCGACCAGGCCATCGCGCCCCCTGGTTGTTCGATCCCCGCCTCGAGCATGGCCCGGAGATTCCGGACCATCGTTCCGCGAAAGATCACCATCTGCAGCAGCAGGATGACCGCCGCGAACTGACCCCAGACGATCAGGCGGTGGACCCACCGTCCCCGCGTGATCGTGACGAGAATGCTCTGGACGGCGAGCAGCGTGCAGAACACGAACGCACTGGCGAGGCCGCTGCCGATCACGTGCGCGAAGAACGCCCGGATGAATCCTGCCTGGTAGTCCGCCACGAGCGTGCCGTAGAGGAGCCCAATCGGCAGCGCAACACCGAACGCGATCGACGCAAGGACGAGACCGAGCGCTGCCAGGCGCGAGACGACGAGGAGCCGGTTGCGCAGGGGCATCGCCGAGAGGATGTGGGCGTCGCGTCGATCGGGAAAGACGCCGTCCCAGATCACGAGCGAAATCAGGCCGGCCGGTATCATCGCGAGCAGCAGCAACTGGACCTTGTCGCCCCAGATCGTCGGCTGCAGCCGTTCCGGATGCCAGGCGTTGAGATAGACGTAGGTGCCCCACATGTTCACCGGCAGGTACAGCCCGGGTCCGAGGATCAGCGCTGCGCTCCAGATCACGAGGCGCACTTGAGGCAGACCCGGCGGCATCAGTTCGCTCTCGAACAGCCGCGAGAAAAAGAATCGCGTCAACCGGCCGAACGGACTCACGCTCCGAGCCTCATCGCGCCCACAAGGTCGTCGGCCGTCCGATCCACGTCGGTCTCGATGACCAGCGCGCGGAAGACCTGCTCGAGCGACGGCATTTCCATGAGATCGCGCAGCCGCGTCACTTCGTCGCGCGCCACTATTCGCCCCTCATGAAGAATCACGACGTCGGTACAGACCGCCTCGACCGTCTCAAGCAGATGCGAGCTGTAGACGACGAGCTTCCCCTCGCGCGCGAGCGCCCTCACGAACGAGCGCAGGATGAGCGATGCCGTCACGTCGAGACCCGAGTTCGGCTCGTCGAAGATCACGATCGGCGGATCATGGAGGAGCGCGGCCGAAAGAAGAATCTTCTGCCGCATGCCCTTCGAGTACGACGACATCGCGGCGTATCGCGCATCCTCGATTCCCCAGAGCTTCAGGAACGCCTCGGTCCGCGCCTCGACGACGTCGGGCTTGAGTCCCCGGAGGCCGCCAACGAGTGCCAGGTACTCAGGACCCGTGAGGTACTGATAAAGGTGCGCCTCTTCCGGGACGTACCCGATTCGCGCCTTGTGCGCGATCAGGTCCTGCTCGATCGGAACGCCATCAAAGACGATGCGCCCCTTCGACGGCTGGATCAGCCCCGTGAGAATCTTGACGGTCGTCGACTTGCCTGAGCCGTTCGGGCCGAGCAGGCCGAGAACGCGGCCTGGCCGGATGTCGAAGCCGACGTCGCGAATGGCGGGAAGCGCACCGTAATATTTCGTCAGAGCGACAGCTTCGAGCATGGTCAGTTCGACACCAGGCGCCGGACGCGGTTCCCCAGGCCCTACTGAATATCCCGCCGAATGACCAGCACCAGGACATCCCGCGGCGCAAACCGGTGACGACGGGACGTGGCGCCCGGAGCGCGATCGAAGTAGGCGACCTCGCCGGTCTCGAGGTTGACCCATTCGGCGAGCGGCGATCCCTCGGGCAGCGTAATCGTGGCGTCGCGCGGCTGATCGGCATGGTTGAGCGCGATGAGTACGAGCGCTTGCCCTGCTTGAAACAGCCGGGCTTCGACGGTGGATTCGTCGGTTCGCGCGCCATCGACCGGCTTGATTGCGAGAAACAGCTGCGAGTTGGAGGTGACGACGGTCGCGAATGCGCCGGCCGTCTGAATCGCGGCCGATCGCGAGCCGGCCTCAGCCCTGAACGCCACGCCCCGCGCGCCTTTCTGAACCGCCGACCAGCCGCGGTACCCCAGCATCCCGGGCGTCCGGTCATCGTCTATCGCGACGAGTGGCGGCGAGCTTTCGTCGCGGCGCGGGATGACGATCAGGTCCAGCGGCGAGGCGATCGCTCGAATCGACTCTACGTGCTCGTCCGGCACGACGATCGCCGTGAAGCCGAGCGATCGGATCGCCGGTAGATCCCGTTCCCAGGCCGGGCGATCCGCCGCGCCGTAGCGGACGGCAACGACGAAGACCGGCGTTGCCTGCGCGAGCACCAGCGTCAGCGCCAGAGCGAGCACGGAACCATTCTAGACACAGCGGTGAATCTCGAAACTCGAACCTCGAACTGATAGAATCCACCTCCCCGGACTGCATGCCAAGGCTCATCCTCGTCGTTGCCGTTCTTGCGCTGACGATCGGTGTTCAGGCTCGACAGGCCCAGGCGTCCAGCGGTTATCTGACGCCACCGAAAACAATCGTCGAGATTCTGGATGCCGAGCCGCTGCCGGGCACGTTGCTCAGCCCGGACGCGAAGACGATCGCGCTCTCTCGGCGCAGGCCGATGCCGACGATCGCCGACGTTGCGGAGCCGATGCTGCGCCTTGCCGGACATCGCATCAACCCGAGGACAAACGGTCCGCATCTGCTCAAGATTCAGACCGGTCTGACGCTCAAGACGATCGCCGGCGGGGCCGAACGTGCGGTCGTGCTGCCGGCCGGGGCCAACGTCTTCCGAATGGAATTCTCGCCGGACGGCAAGCGCCTCGCGCTCACCGTTGCCCGTACGTCCGGCGTCGAGTTGTGGATCGTTGACGCTGCATCTGGACGCGGACGAGCGCTGACGCCGCCGACGCTGAACGCGGCGTTCGGCGATGCATGTTCGTGGCTGCGGTCGGGCGTCGAGCTCGTGTGCGCGTTCGTGCCCAACGGCCGGCCGCCAGCGCCAGCCGCGGCGAAAGTCCCGGCCGGGCCGAACGTTCTGGACTCCTCCGGAAAGCCGGCGCCCGCCGCGACGTACCAGGATTTGCTCGAAACCGACCTCGACGAGCTCCTCTTCGAGCACTACTTCACGAGTCAGCTCGCATACGTGGACGCGTCGAGCGGACGTCGGACGAACGTGGGGCGTCCCGGGATCTTCGACAAGGCCGGCCCGTCACCCGACGGAAAGTACCTGCTCGTCTCGCGCATCGAACGGCCGTTCTCGCGGCTGCGCCCGTCCGAATCGTTCAGCAAGGATGTCGAGATCTGGACGCGCGCGGGCGAGGCGGCTAGAAAAATCGCCGACCTTCCGCTTGCCGACGACATCCCGATCAACGGCGTTCGGCAGGGGCCACGTGCGTTCGAGTGGCAGCCCACCACGCCATCGACGATCGTCTGGGCCGAGGCACAAGACGAGGGCGATCTCAGGAAGCAGGTCCCGCACCGCGACCGTATCGTCTCCCTCGAGGCGCCGTTTTCAGGAGAACCATCGGAGCTGACGAAAACGGAGTTCCGGTTTCAGAGCATCGGGTGGACCGACACCGGAGTCGCGCTCGTCTCCGAGTTCGATCGCCGGCGGCGCCGCAGCCGGGCGTGGGTCATCGATTCGGCCGGCGCTCAACCGCGCAAGCTGTGGGATGTCAGCTCCGAGGATCGGTACAACAATCCAGGCACGCCGGTCGGCCGGATCCACGGCCAGGATCCCTCGCCGGGTGGCGGCGGCGAATCCAGCAGGATTCCGGTCCGCGTGATCCAGCACGGCGAGTGGATCTACGCAAAAGGGCCGGGCGCGTCGCCAGCAGGCGATCGGCCGTTTCTCGATCGCGTGAGCCTGAAGACGCTGGCAAGCGAGCGGCTGTTCAGGAGCGACGACAAGAGTTACGAATCGGTCGAGGCGCTGCTCTCGGATGATGGCAAGCAGATTCTGACGACGCACGAGACGCGAACGGAGCCGCCCAATTCGTGCGTCAGAGATCTGGGCACCGGAGAACGGCAAGCGATCACGTCGTTTCGAGATCCATACCCGCAGATTACGGCGTCCACGAAGAACCGGCAGTTCGTCACGTACAAGCGCAACGACGGTGTGCTGCTCTCGGGCACGATCTATCTGCCGGCCGGTTACGAAGTGGGCAAGGGCCGCCTGCCCATGGTCGTCTGGGCCTATCCGCGCGAGTTCACGACGTCGGATGCGGCCAGCCAGGTCATCGGGTCACCCAACCGGTTCACGACCGTCAGCGGCGCTTCGCACCTCCTCCTACTGACACAGGGCTACGCGATCTTCGACGGCCCGACGATGCCCATCGTCGGCGAGGGGGAAACCGCGAACGACAATTACGTGAGTCAGCTCGTGGCGAGCGCGCAGGCCGCGGTCGACAAGGCGGTCGAGATGGGGTTCGCCGATCGCGATCGCGTCGGCGTCGGCGGGCACAGCTACGGCGGGTTCATGACCGCGAACCTCCTCGCGCACTCCGACATCTTCCGTGCCGGTGTTGCGCGAAGCGGCGCCTACAACCGGTCACTCACGCCGTTCGGCTTCCAGAACGAGTCGCGGACGTTCTGGGAGGTCCCCGACGTCTACTCGCGGATGTCGCCGTTCTGGCACGCGCACAAGATCAACGAGCCGATCCTGCTCATCCACGGCGAAAAGGACGACAACTCCGGCACGTTCCCGATCCAGTCCGAGCGTCTGTACATGGCGCTCAAGGGCCACGGCGCCACGGTGCGGTACGTCACCTTGCCCCACGAGGCGCACGGGTACGCGGCCCGGGAGTCGAACCTGCATGTGATGGCGGAAACGATCGCGTGGCTCGACAAGCACGTGAAGCATGCCGCGCCGCGGCGATAGCGGCGGGTGACCGCGGGGCGGTGAGGCGTCAACATGAAAGCGGCCGTCGTCGTCGCCCTTGTGATCTCTCCGATTGCGTTGGCGGGGCTGACGCAAGAAGGCAAGGGCAGTCCCGGCGACCAGACTCAATGGCTGACGCATTCCGGCGATGTCACCGGGCAGCGTCATAGTCCTCTCACCCAGATCTCGCCGGCAAATGCGTCGCAACTGCGTCCTGTGTGGACCTTCCAGACCAGCGTGCTGGGGAAGTGGGAATCGTCGCCGCTGGTGATTGACGGCGTGATCTACGCGACCGGTCCGGAGAACAGCGCGTGGGCGATCGAGGCGAAAACCGGCCGATCGCTGTGGCGCTAT
>DATAFJ010000050.1:0-8699 GCA_036257535.1 Vicinamibacterales bacterium
CGATCGCCGGGAAGGTGATCGCCTTCGAGCACGACTCGAACCAGCGGCCCGCGCGTGACGGTCAGCGTGACGTCCACCGTGCGTCCCTCGTCGCGCTCGTTGATCAGACGGGAGAGGCGCGCCTCGTAGTAGCTCTGCCGGCGCAACGCGCGCTCCCGTTCCTCCATGCGTCGATCCAGCTCGGTCGGATCGAACGGGCTGCCCGGACGAAGATCCAGCCTTCGCACGAGCTCGTCCCGGTCCGGCGGCTCGACGTCCTGCAGGGTGACGTCGCCGATCACGGCGCGCGGCCCCGCCTCGACTCCCATGATCATGATGGTCCGGTCGGGGTCGTGTCGGGTCTCGAGGTCCGTCTTCACGCTGGCTCGAAGAAACCCGCGGTCCTTCAGGAGCTGCTCCACCGCCCGGGCCGCGGCGTCCGCACGTGCCGGCGCCGGCGTCGCGCCGACCCGCTCGGTCACGTGGCGGCGCATGTCTCCTTCGGACAGGCCGAGATCGCCGCGGAAGTCGATGCGCTCGACGACATGGACCGGAATCAGGTTGTAGCGGAGGGCGACGCCGGCCGCTGCAGGTTCGGCGTGCACCTCGACGTTCTCGAATCGACGCAGGCTGAACAGGTGGCCGATCGACTCGCGAACCTCGGACATCACGAGCGGGGCGCCCGGCCGGCTCTCAACGAGGTCGGCGAGCGCCGGGTCGGCGGTCACCTGCCCTTCGATCTCGACTCGGACGGACACCACGTTCCGGCCCGCGTATGGCTCCGCGGGACTTGGCTGTGCGTCAGCGAAGGCGGGCGTCAACAGTGCAATGGCGCCGGCCAGGAGAGCGACGATGGCGGAAGCCATCAGAAGGTGTGGCGCACGCGAAAGTCTATCGCGAAGGTGCCGTCTTCGTTGCGGGAGACGACATACGAGACGCGATCGCTGTGATCGTACTCGACGAGGACGATCTGGTCGGACTGCGATTGTCCGAGCGCGCGCGAATAGGTGACGAACACGCGGCTCGAGACGCGCTTCCCGATCGTGAGCCGGGCCGCCGCGTTGAGCGACTGCAGGTTGAGGTCTCCGATGAGCGGCGTGATCTGCACGGTGTCGACGCCGAACGTCTGCTCGACGGCGCGGCCGACCGGACCCGACACAGGGCTCGCGAGCTGACGGGCGAGGAACACCTGAAGCAGTTCCTGCTCGGATTGCTGGGGAGACTGAATGGCGCGTACGTCGAGGTCGGCGCTCAGGGGGTCGGGCGCCTGGCCGAGGAGCAGAGACACGACGTCGATCGTCGGCAGCGGCGGGTCCGACGTGGCGTTCATCGACATGCGATCGGCCGTACCGGAGACGCTCACCGTCACGCGATACGTCTGGCCCGGAACGCGCGCGCGCGTTTCGGCCTCGATGTCGAAGAACGGCTCGATTTTCGTCGGGTTCGCAAAGTCGATCGAGCCTCGCGTGACCAGGTAGCGGTTTCCCTCGAAGAACAGCTCGCCCCGCTCGATTTCGGCGCGGCCGAACAGCAGCGGCCGGTCGTACGTGCCCGACAGTGTCAGGTCGGCGCTCGACACGATCGTGGCGATGTTGTTCTTCACGCGCAGCGTCGAAGGGGCGAAGATGCGGATGTCGAACCGGATCGGATATCCCGCCTGGGCTACCGGTGGCGGCGCGATCTCGCCGCCGCCGCTCAGCCCGAAGAGGTCGGGGGTCGTCTCGAACCGGCGCGTCCACTCGGCGCTGCGAACCGTCACCGTCCCCGAGACCGTCGGACCGGCGAGGGGGCCGCGTAACGCGAGGTCGGCGTCGACGTGCGACGTGAAGCCCTCCGGATAGCGGAGCCGCATCCGCTCGCCGGTTGCCGTGAGATCGACGTCGCCCAGCTGGAACCCCTTGAGGCCGACGCGGCCGCCGAATCTCACGTCGCCGCCGCCCAGCCGCGCGACGAGATCGTCGACCCGCACGCCGCCGGCGTCGAAGGAGACGCGGCCGTTGATCGCCTCGAGCCCGTGCGGCAGCCAGAAGTGCCGGATGCGCCCGTTCGTGATCGCCGCGCGGCCGCCGAACACCGGCGCGTCGATCGATCCTTTCACCTCGGCGACGATCTCGGCGGTGCCGGAGCTGCGGATATCCCGGAAGAAGCCCTGGAGCAGGCCGAGGTTCGCGTCGCCCGTCGCGCTCAACGCGATCTGGCGGTCGTGCAGCCCGATCTCGCCGCCGACGTCGAGCTCGGTGCCCTCGCCTGCAAGGCGCAGACGGCCGACACGGACGGCGTGGCGATCGAGCGCGAGCTGGATCGGTCCGTCGTTCCGGACGGGATAGTCGAACAGCTTCAGATCCAGCGCGTCCACCGTCGCGTCGACGAGAAGATGGTCGACGTCCGTGAGCTGCCCGGTGACGCGGACCGAACCGCTCACGACGGCGTTCGTGTACGGCGAAAGCTGTGGAACGAGGAACCTGACGTAGGGGTCGAGCGAGCTGTCGACGAAGCGGAACGACAGCTCGGCATCCGATTCCGGCGTGAGCGCGATCCGACCCGAGCCGGACACGCTGAGACGCGGTGACGCCGCTTCCACCTCCAGCGTCAGCAGTTCGCCTCGAACTCCCAGTCGGCCGGTAACCTGCCCGATGCCTTCATCCCCCGCGAACAGATCGTCTACGCGGAGACGCACGTCATACCGCGGCTCGTCGAACGTGCCGCTGCCCGACGCCGTGAAGTGCAACAGCCCCGAGGGCGGTGCCAGTGGAAACGCGAGCGTGGCGAGCCGCTCGACCGGAATCCGCCGGGCGTCGGCGTCGAACGAGTACGTGCCGTTCCATCCGACATATGCGGCGCCGGTCATCGTGCCGGTGGCCTTGCGGATCTTGATGCCGTCCAGCCGGACGCCTGCGCCCTCGAACCTCAGGCCGGCCGTCGCCTCGTCGAACGTCTCGCCGTACGCAATCCCCTGACTGATCGTCATGGTCCCGAACCCGTTCGGCGTCCCATACTTGCCGAACAGGTGGAACTCGCCGGAGAGAAAGCCTTCGACAGGATAGTCGTACAGGCCGAACGCGGCGCGCAGATCGGCCAGCGGCCGGCGGACGACGGCAATGCGCGCGTCGATTTCCTCTCCGCCGTCCTTTCGCGGGTAGCCGAGCGCGAAGCGTCCGGAGGACACGCGGATCTCGGAAGGGCCCTCGGTGACGAGCGCGTCGGTAATGTCCACGTAGCCGTTCTCGATCGCGAGGCCTGCCTTGCCGCGGCCCCAGCGCACGCCCCACGCGCGCATGTCGTCGCCCGTGAAGACACCTTCGATACGAGGCCTCCTGAACGCCTTCGTCATGACGCCGTCGAACTCGCCGAAGCCCGACACCGGTACTGCCGACGTCGGCGCCCCGAATGCCGTCATGATGCCGGCGAGCACGCGGTCGCTCTCCTGCCAGTCCGAGCTCGTCACGTGAAACGGGATCTGCGAGGCCTCGCCATATGCGGTCCGCCCGCTGAACTCGACGTACGTCGCCGCGGTGGCCGCCCAACCCGGATCGAGCTCGATCCCATCGGGCCCGAGCCGGTAGCGGACGTCGCCGCCGATTGGCACATAGCCGAGCGGCAGCTGTGGATTGAAAGGACCTTGCGCGGGACCCGCCGTCGCCGTCAGCGCCAGGGCCGACCGTGACAGCGCTCGTCCCTGCACGATCGCTCCGGGCGGAGGCGTCACGGCGATCTCCCCTTCGCCCGTGCGTTCGGCGAAACGTCCGACGGGCCATTCGAGCAGGTTCCGCCCCGTAGCGGATCCCGCCAGACGCATTCCCTCCGTCTCGAGAAAATCGGTGACTCGAACGAGGTCGATGTTCTCGTACGACGCGTCCCACCGCGCGCGCCAGCGTGGAGCGCCGCGCGGTTTCCACATCCGGTACGCAAACTCGGACGTGCCGCCAAAGAGCTGCGTCGTCGCCCTCCGGACATCGAGCAGGTCAGGGAGCCAGGTGACCGTTCCCTTCAGGTTCTGAAAACGATATGTGTTGAGGCCCGCCAGTGCGCTCGCGAAGGTCCCTTTCAGCTCGCGGCCACCCTTGAAGAGATAAAAGGTGCCGGTGAAGTCACCCTCACCGGACAGCGTGAAGCGATCGCGGGCAAAGAACAGCTCGCGCATGCGCCGGAACTGAATGCGCGACGAGATCTGGTACGTCTGTTCCGGCCAGCGTCCGAGATCGACGTCACCCGTCAGCTTCGACGTCGCCCCATCGGTCGTGAGGTCGATCCGATCGAACTTCACGAGGCCGCCGTCGATCTTGAACGTCGACCGCATCTGCGCCCACATCGGCTCGAACGACTGGATGCGTACGGTGCCGCGCGAGAAATCGGCACGCCCGCGGTACCCGTCAGGCGCGCGGAACACCGTGACGTTCAGGTTCGGCGCGTGCGTGCTCCACGGCGTGACGTGATCCTCGAACAGAAACTCCCCGCGCGACGCCTCGACGATCTGGAGCGTCGTCACCCAGCGGCGCGGTCCGCGGGGCTCCCGCCGCTCCGGAACGAACCGGGGAAAATTGTGCCGGCCGTTCGGAAACGTCTCGACCACCATCTTCCAGTCCGTCATGGAGACCGAACGGATCAGGATCTCGCGTCGGAACGCGGACCACCACGGCAGCACGACGTCGATTCGTTTCGCGGTGAGGAACGGACGGTCGCTCGGCTCGAGCCCTCCGATGACGAGGTTCTCGACGCCGAAGTGGCCCGGCAGGAGCCTCGCGTAAAGCCGCCCGATGCGGACGTCGCGTTTCAGGTAGTTGCTCGCGGCACGTTCGGCGCGCGCGCGCAGGGCGGGCCCCAAATCCACCGATACCGTGACGATGACGAACGCCGCGAGGATCGCCGCGATGAGCGCGAGCGGCCGCGTGGCGCGGCGCAGGCCGCGCCGAAACCGTCCGGGCCGGGCTGGGATCTGATCGTCCCTGGCTTGATCGGTCACTTCTCGATGCCTATCCGACTATCACCAGGAGCTTCCCGGCCTCGACCGGCATGCCTTCACTGGCCTGGACGTCCTTGACGCGGCCGTTGCGCGACGCGGAGAGCTCGTTTTCCATCTTCATCGCCTCGACAACGACGAGCGGCTGACGGGGAACGACCTCGTCCCCGGGAGCGACGAGCACGCGGACGACTCGTCCCGGCATGGGCGCAACGATGCGCTGTTCGCCGGAGGCGCCGTCGCTCCCCGGAGTTCCGGCCTGGCGCGCCCGGCGGCCGTTGAACGCGGCCCGGAGGCTCGTCGACGGCAGGTGGACCGTAACTTCCCCACGCCCCGACGATACGACCGCCACGTCATAACTCGCCCCGCCATCGTCCGGGAAAAGGATCGAGAGCGCACCGGTGAGGCCGCGCCGCACGTCCACGACGCGCTGGCGTCCATCAATATTGACGAGGAACCGCCCGGCCGCGGCCGGGTCGCCGCGCTCGACGGTTACGGTCCGCGACCGGCCGTTGACTTCGATCTCGAATCTGGTGCTCACGAGCGCAGACTCTCGACGCGCGCTGCGCGTTTCCAGGCCCCCTCGGGCGCCCGAGCCTGGCCGCCGGCGGCCGCGCCGACGCGAAAATACGCGTCCAGCGCCGCCGCCATCGCGGCGATTTCTTCGTCCGCGTCACTCGCCGGTGAGAATGGCTCCGTTCGAGTGGCGAGCACGCGGTCGAGAAAAGTCGTGTCGAACCGGCCCTCCGCGAATTCGGCCTGGGTCAACAGCCAGCGGAAGAACGGAATCGTCGTCCGCACGCCGGCAATCCGGTACTCGCTGAGCGCCCGCTTCAGGCGCGCGATCGCGGCCGGTCGATCCGGCCCCCAGCCCACGAGCTTGGAGATCAACGAGTCGTAGAAGACCGGGACAGCAGAACCGGCCGTGACTCCGCTGTCGTCGCGAATGCCCGGACCGGCCGGTGCGCGGAGCGCGACGATCGTCCCGGGCGAGGGCATGAACTGCCTGTCGGGATCCTCGGCGTAGATCCGGCACTCGATCGCGTGTCCGCGCGGTGTCAGCGCCCGCTCGGGGTCCAGCGTCAGCCTCTCGCCCCGCGCAATCCGGATCTGCCACTGAACCAGGTCGACGCCGGTGACCATCTCGGTGACGGGATGCTCGACCTGCAGCCGGGTGTTCATCTCGAGAAAATAGAACCGGCCGTCTGCATCGAGCAGGCACTCGATCGTGCCCGCATTGGTGTAGCCGACCGTCTTGGCGAGCGAGGCCGCCTGCGTCGCCATGGCACGGCGCAGCTCGGGCGTGACCGCGAGCGACGGCGCTTCCTCGACGACCTTCTGATGCCGGCGCTGAATCGAGCACTCACGCTCGACGAACGGGATGACCGTTCCGTGCAGGTCCGCCAGGATCTGAATCTCGACGTGACGCGGCCGATCGAGCCGCCGCTCGAGATAGATTGACGCGTCGCCGAATGCGGATCCCGCTTCGCCGCGCGCGGCGCGAACGGCCGCCGGGAGCTCGTCCGCGTTGTCGACGCCGCGCATCCCCTTTCCGCCGCCGCCCGCAACCGCTTTGACGAGCAGCGGGTACCCGACCTGCGCCGCCGCCGCGGCAATCGCGTCGACCGGTACGTCGGCGCCGAACGGCTCCTCGACGCCCGGGACGACCGGCATGCCCGCGCGGAGCGCCGCCTGACGGGCCGCCGTCTTGCTGCCCATCAGGGCGATGACGGAGGCTGACGGCCCGATGAACAGGAGCCCGGCGTCGGCGCATGCCTGCGCGAAGGCGGCGTTCTCGGCGAGGAAGCCGTATCCCGGGTGGACCGCGTCAGCCCCGGCGCGCCTCGCGACCTCGATCAGTCGGTCGATCCGAAGGTAGCTCTCGAGCGCAGGGCTCGGCCCGATGAGATGTGCTTCGTCGGCGTAGCGGACGTGCTGCGCGTCGCGATCGCATTCGGAATAGACGGCGACGCTTCTCAAGCCCATCTCTCGACAGGCGCGCATTACACGGACGGCGATCTCGCCCCGGTTGGCGACGAGAATCTTCATGAAAACTCTTCGATTCTACTGCGGGTCCAAGGTTCGCCGAAGCGCGCTTTGTCGCGAAGGCGACGGGACGCTCCACAACTGTCGCTATCGAACGGGACGGTGTCCCAGCACAACGGACATGGCTATGAAAAAACTTGTGAAACTTCAGAAGTACCACTTCGAGGTCATGGTTGGGCCGCGGCCGCGGCCGGCAGCGGGGGCACCGCCCCGGCTCAGGTCCCTTACCGCGGGTACGGAAAGAATCGCCGCAGCTTCAGGATCGGCGCTTCGAGCACGTGCCAGGAGGCCCAGGCCAGCGCCAGCGCAGGCGCGGTCGCGACGACGTAGAAGAGGAGCTGGCCGGGCAGCGGCGAGTCGAGCCACTCCGGAAATGACGCGACCGGGAAGTACTCGTCGCGGATGAACCGTCGCACGGCCACGTGGAAGAGATACAGCGCGTAGCTATACGTCCCGAACATCCGCAACGGCGAGACGCTGAGCGTGCGCGCGAGACGCGATCCGGCGGGGGCCATCACGGCCAGCGCCAGCAGGGCGGCAAACAGCAGCGCGAACGCCGTGTAGCCGGCGCTCTGCATCACCGGCTCGATCCACGTGCCGTTGTCGAGCGGGTCCTCCAGGTACCAGATCGCGACGATGCCCGCCGCGGCCGCCGCCAGGACGGGGTGCGCCCACCGGCGGAGAGGCGCGACGCCAGCCGGCGAACGCAACGCCAGCGCGACCCACGCGCCCGCCGCCAGGGCGTCCATCCGGCAGAACGGCAGCACGTACGGCACGACCGGGTCGGCCCCGTCGAGGACCAGCGCCGTGCGGATGACCGGCGCGATGATGACCAGTGCGGTGCATGTCCACATCAGCCGGCGCCGATTCGCCAACGCGACGAGCAGCGGCCACACTAGATAGAACTGCTCCTCAATTCCGAGCGACCACGTGACCGCAAGGTTGGGATGGCCGAAGTTTCCGTCGCGCGCGAACAGGAGGTTCGGCAGCAACAGCCAGTACCACACCTCGCTGCGCCCCGCCATCGCGTTGCGGCCCATCGCGGCCAGGTCGGTGTCGGGCCAGAGCCGCGGCGAGACGTGCAGCGTGAAGAACACGAACACGAGGTAGAGCGGCAGGATGCGCAGCGCCCGCCGGCTGTAGAAGTTGCGGAAGTAGTGCGGTCCGCCCTTCGAGTCGGCCAGTAGTCCGGTGATCAGGAAGCCCGAGAGCACGAAGAAGAGGTCGACGCCAGACCAGCCCAGCCGCGCGAGCGCGACGTAGACCTCGTCGAACGGCGTCTGCGGGCGCATCTGCGTGTTGTGGAAGAGGACGACGAGTAGGATCGCGATGCCGCGGAGGCCGTCGAGCGCGGGAATGCGATCCGCGGATCGAATCGGCCACACGGCAGCCGCACCCGCTGTCCTGCCGACGGCTCCACCAGCTCCCTGCGCCATCGTCGTCACGTGGTCACCGAATCCGGATGGCCTATTGTCGCAGGCGCGCTAGGAGCCAGTCCGAGTAATCGGAATATCGGTCATACCGCGTGCGGCTGCGTGTCGGTCATGGTCGACAGAGCGTTCCGTGAGCAATCCCGAGCTGCGGGCAGGAGCTGCCGGTGATGCGTGGCCTCGGCGCGGCGGCCCTTCGACCGTCTCCGATCACGTGCACAGGCGATACAGTTTGAGGATGTTGTGCGTGGTGCACACCAGCGCCCATTCGCCCTGGACCTTCGCGA
>DATAFJ010000064.1:0-39572 GCA_036257535.1 Vicinamibacterales bacterium
AACATGTCGCTGCACGCGACGACGAGACCGCCGTGCGCCAGCGAGGCGAGATCGACATCGCCGCCGGCGCGCGACAACGCCGTCCAGTCAGGCTTTACGGTGCCGAGCACGCGCAGGCGCGCTACGCCGCCATCGGGAAAGATGTTGAGACGAATGTGGGTCGCGAGCGCCTCGCGGACCTCGAACGGGTTCTCGGTATCGCCTTTGAGCGGCGTACGGTCCAGGATCGTCGACCACCTGGCTTCCGAGCTCACGGCCGATGCTGGCGCGTATCCTTCCACGACCGCTGCATCCAGCGAACAGGACTCCGGGTAGTTGCCCTTGAAATGGCTCGTATCGACAACCACCATGCGGACGATGCCCGGCAGGCCGAGCCGGACGATGCACCAGTCGTAGCCGGGCTCGCGTCGTCTGCGTGTCTCCCAACCGTCCATCCACTTACCACGGTCGGTGTACTTGTCCGGAATGAAGACGGGCGGCGCGGACAGAATCAGCCGCTCTTTCTCCGCGAAGAACTCGTCGTTTGTGGCGAGCACGGCCCCGCCGAGCCGATCCGACGCGAGGTCAACGAACAGTGATGTGTCCGGCATCGGTGCGCAGGTGACGCCGCCCATCGTACACGACTTCTCCGCGAAGCCAGGTCTGGCGAACGACGCCGTGCAACTGGCGGCCGGTGTACGGCGTGAGCGGGTGCCGATGGAACAGATGACGCGGATCGACGACGAACGAGTCATCCGGATCCCACACGACGATATCGGCGTCGGCGCCTGGCGTGAACGAGCCTTTGCGCCCCGCGAGGCCTGCCAGGGCAGCGGGCCACTGGGCGAGCCAGTTCGCGATGCACGCGAGCGACATGCCGTTGGCTCGTGCGCCGGTCCATACGGCGGGCAACAGGAGCTGCAGCGACGCGATTCCGCCCCACGCGGACATGAAGTCGCCGCTGTCGAGCGCCTTCATCGACGGCGGAGCGGGGGAGTGGTCCGACGCGACGAAGTCGAGCGCGCCGCTGTCGAGTGCGTCCCAGAGCGCGGCGCGTGCCGAACGCTCGCGAATCGGCGGCGCGCACTTGAAGACGGTGGCGCCGTCCGGGATCTCGCCCGACTCGAACGTCAGGTAGTGCGGGCACGTCTCACCGGTGATCCGTACGTCCTGTCGTTTCGCGTCGTGGATCCGCTGCGCGCCTTCGGCCGAGGACACGTGGACGATATGCACCCGCGCGCGATGGCGCTCCGCGAGGCGGATCATGAGATCGATCGCCGCAGTCTCGGCCTCGATCGGTCTGGATGCCCGGTATGTATCGTAGGAACGCTGCGCGCCCGGAACCGGCGCGACGTACTCCGGGAGCTCGGCGTGTACGAGAAGCGGCGCTCCCAGGCGCGCGAGAAGGGGGAGCGCCTGCTCGAGATCTTCTTCCGTGACGTGCGGAAACTCCGGCACGCCGGACGGTACGAGAAAGCACTTGAAACCGAGCACGCCGGCGACCCACAGCCGCTCGAGCGCGCCCGCGTTGCCCGGTACGACGCCGCCCCAGAAGCCTACGTCGACCGCGAGACGGCCGCGCGCGGCCTCCTGCTTCCGTTGAAATGCGGCGCGATCCGTCGTCGCCGGAATCGAATTGAGCGGCATGTCGACGATCGTCGTGACGCCGCCGGCCGCCGCCGCACGCGTCGCGTGCTCGAAGCCTTCCCATTCCGTCCGGCCGGGTTCGTTCACGTGTACGTGCGCGTCGACGACGCCTGGCATCACGACATCGTTCCCGGCGTCGATCGTGTCAATGTCCTCGAGGGCGAGCTCGTACGACTCGATGCGGGCGATCGTTTCTCGATCGATGAGGAGAGTCGCGGGACGCACGCCGGCCGGTGTCACCACACGACGGCTCCGAAGCGCGCGCATGGTTCGTCATGCTATCATCCGCAGCTTGCGATGGTGGTCTCGCGCCGGCTCATGATCAGCGGCCGCGTGCAGGGCGTCGGCTTCCGCTGGTTCGCGCTCGAACAGGCGCGCGTCGAAGGGCTCACCGGTTTCGTGTGGAACCTTCCCGACGGCCGCGTCGAAGTCCTCGTCGAAGGCGACGCCGAAAGCGTGGAACGATTCGAGCGTGCGGTCCGCCGTGGGCCCCGTGGAGCGCGAGTGGACGACTGCGAGGTCGAGCCCGTTCAGCCCGCCGGCCATCGCGAGTTCAGCATTCGAAACTAGCGAGATTGGAAAGGAGATCGATTGGAATCGCTCAAGGAGAAGATCCGCCACGTTCCGGATTTCCCGAAGCCGGGCATCCTCTTCTACGACATCACCACGCTGCTCCGGGATCGCGAAGGGTTTCACAAGTCGATCGACGCGCTGTCGACGCCGTTCGTCGGCAGGCAGATCGACATCGTCGTCGGGATCGAGAGCCGTGGATTCATCCTTGGCGGAGCGGTGGCCGATCGGATTCGCGCCGGCTTCGTCCCGGTGCGAAAGCTGGGTAAACTTCCATCGAAGGCCGTCCGCGTCACCTACGATCTCGAATACGGCACCGACAGCCTCGAGGTACACGACGACGCGATCGCGAAGGGCCAGCGGGTCCTCATCGTCGACGACCTGCTGGCGACCGGCGGCACCGCACGTGCCACCGCGGATCTCGTCAAGCAGCTCGGAGGGATCGTTCACAGCCTCGCGTTCATGATCGAGCTGTCCGAGCTCGACGGCCGGTCTCGTCTCGCCGGTGAGAACGTCTACACGCTGCTGCGCTACTGAGCGTGACCGCCATTCTCCTCGTCGGATTGGCTGCCGCGATTGGCGGCACAGCGCTTATCCTCAGCCTGCAGATCCGACGGAGCCGCGACGATTTCACGGCCGCCGCACTCCTCACGCTGTTCGCGCCGGCGCCCCTTGAGGTACGTGAGGACCCGAGACGACTCCTGGACTGGCAGCCAACGGTCGACGTCGCCCGGCGTCTGTTCGGCCCCGCCATGGAACGGCTCGACGCGGCTGCCGGCCGCCCGTATCCGTTCGGGCCGGCCGAGGCGCGCGAGGCGCACGCGCGCTGGACGTCGGCATGGCTTGCGTGGGAGCGCGCTCACGACGAGGAGTACAAGCTGAAAGCAAGCGCCGCAGAAGCGGCCGGCGGCACAGGCGTCCGGGCCGCCGTTGGCGCGATCGAACGGGACAAGCTCGAACGCTATCAGCGGCGCTACGAGGAGTACGTGCGCATCGGCAAGGCGCTGGCGGCGCTCGGTGGCGAGCGGTAAAATACAATGCTTCGAAACATTGCGCCCGTAGCTCAGATGGATAGAGCACCGCCCTCCTAAGGCGGGGGCCGCGCGTTCGAATCGCGCCGGGCGCACCATCTAAGGTCTTCATCCTCAAGCGTTGCGGGATTGACTCGGGCTCGGGGGTCTGGTTCCGGCCGCCCCGGTAGTGCAGTAGTGCATTCAGAATCGCGTCCAGCAGCGAGGCTGCTTCTACGAAGAGTTAACGGAACGTCGGTTCCGCTTTCGCGGCGCTAATAATCCGGCCAGTCCCGTTCCCAGCAGCACGAGGGTCGCCGGCTCCGGGATGGCGGCCACTTCGGCCGCGAAGTCCGTGACTCCATGACCGCGAATATCTGGAAACCCGTCACGGAATAAATAATTGATCGCGACGTAGCTGAAAGGGTCGTTTGGCCCGATCGGCAAAGAGATGGAGCCCACGGGAGGGTACGAACGGTTCAGGTTGGGATGGCCTCCTGGCCCATAAGAAATTTGCCTCCCCGTCGTGGCCTCAACCGGCGAGGTGTGGCTGACCGTCAGCGTGAACCCCAGCACACCTAGATTATTGGGGCGATTCGGTACGATGGGGAAGATGAAACCCGCGCTCCCTGTTGACTCGATCGTTCCCAGTGAGACGGGTGTGCGTGTTCCCCCAAGGACCTGGAACGTCGAATCGATGCCGTGGAACGTGAACGTCGCCGTGTTCGCGCCCGATCCGAGAGTGACCGAACTGGTCCCGGATCCGATGCAGGACAGCGCGAAATGACAGTGGAAGACGCCGCTCGTCGTGGCGCCACGTTGAACACAGCTACGCCTTCAGGGAGAACCTCGAACGGATCGGCGCTTGCCTTCACTGGCGTTAGAAAGGAGACGAAGAGAATCAGGAGAGTGGTTTGCGTTTTCATAGGACGCTCCGACTGCGAACCGTTCAGTCGAGCCCGACGGACTGCCAGTCGCAAGGCTGCAAACCGCATTCCGCGACTGCCACTTGGAAACGGAGCCTCTTGGGGCGAGAACGACTAGCCGACGGAAAATCGTTGCTACTTCTGACGAAAGCGTGGGCCGGTCGCCGGCCATCGATCACCACCGACGAATCCGGTTGGGCTGCGCGTCGCCTCGCCAGGGCTCCACTTCGTCAATCGTGAGCTCGATGTCGGACCAGAGATGAAGGTCCCCGAGCACCTCGATCGGAGACGCGCAAGTCGATCGCGATGCTGTTCGGTCGTCGGGTCGTAGAGGACGAACCTCACTGCCTATTGAGACACGGCTTTACGAGTGTCGCCCGCTCGTGCGACATCGGATCAAAGACCCCACGACTTGCGCATCGCGAACGTCAGCGTTCGCGAACGGCTAGCACCCAAACCGCAAAAACGTCCAATGTTTTCGGGCTTATTTGTTGAGGGCGTGTTAGGATAGTTGAACGAGCGCGACGCCTATTAGACCCTCCTAAGGCGGGGGCCGCGCGTTCGAATCGTTCCGGGCGCCGGTGCAAGTCACGGACGGACCATGAAACGAGCAGAGCGACATCACCTGAAAGAGAACGAGTTCGCGCACACGCTCGCGCGCGTCACCGAATCCGTCACCACGAACAGCCGGCAGATCACATGGGGCATCGTCGTGGCGCTGCTGGTCGCGGCCGCGGTGGCCGGCTACTTCCTGTGGCGAGGGCGAGTCGAAGGACGCGCAGGCGCGCTTCTCGCCGAGGCGATGACGATCGCGGAGTCGCCTGTCGTTCCACCGGCGCCGCCGACGCCGCCCGCGGAGCCGGGCTCGCCGCCAGCCACGCCGCCCGCGCCGCCGGCCGGCAGCTATCCCACCGAGAAGGCGAAGCTCGAAGCGGCCGTCCCGAAGTTCCTTGCAGTCGCCGAGCAGTATCCGTCGACCGGTGCGGGCCTCGCGGGCCGCTACCATCTCGCCGCCTCGCTGGGGGAGCTTGGCCGCAGAGCCGACGCCGAAAAGCACTACCAGGCGGTCATCGACAAGGACAGATCCGGCATCTACGGCCAGATGGCGCGGCTGGGCCTCGCAGAGCTGCAGGTCGACGGCGCCCAGTACGATCGGGCCTTCACAATCTACAAAGAGCTGACGGCCGATCGCGACTCACGGCTTCCGCTCGACGGCGTGCTGATGCGGCTGGGCCAAGCGTACGCGCGCGCGGGAAAGACTGCGGATGCGCGCCAGACGTTCACGCGCGTCGTGGACGAGTTCCCTGAGTCGCAGTACGCTCCGCAGGCGAAGGAGGAGCTCTCCAAGCTCGCTCCTGCGAACACAGGGACCCCGGGGGATTAGACACAGAGCTCACGGGGTCCACAGGGCTCGCCCCGTACGTCGAACACGGAGCTCACGGGGACCACCGAGCTTCGTCATTGTCTCGGAACACAGAGACCACTGAGCTCACAGGGACTGGCATTTTCTGCTCCCGCATGAGCGGCATACGCGTGCGACCGCTGCAAATTCCTCACGGTATTGCGCGATCTCCGCCTGAATCGGCCGTTCGGGCCGGGACTATTCGAAAAGGTCTACCAGCGTTGTCTCGTGTACAAGCTGGTCGGCCACGGGCTGTTCGTCGAGGTCGAAAAGCCGCTGCCAATTAAGTTCGAGGAGGTTCAGATCGATTGCGGCTATAAGGTGGACATCTTCGTCGAGCGCCGGATTCTGATCGAGGTCAAAGCCATCGACGCTCTTCGGCCAATCGATCTGGCGCAAATGATGACATACCTGCGACTGGCCGGCTGCCGCCTCGGTCTGATTCTGAACTTCAACGTCAAGTGCATGAAAGCGGGGATTCGACGAGTCGTCTGGGATCAACCGCCGCGCGACGCCGAGTGAGCGAGACCGTCTCTCTGAGCTCCGTGAGCCCTGTGTTCAATAACTCCACGGTCTCCGTGTGTCAGACCGCGTCCGACGCGGACGTAAACGTAAACTCGCGAACGCGTGCCGCCGGACACACCACGGATAGCTGAAACCCGCCGCCCCCGCCGATCCCTTCGCCGCTGACGACGCGCTCGGCCGGCGTCATGTCGTCGATGTTGTTGAATGCGACGATCGGGCTCTCGTTCCACCGCATGTTCTTGACGGGACGCGTGACCTGTCCCTTTTCGATGAGGAACAGGCCGTCGCGCGTGAGCCCGGTGAGCAGGATCGTCTGCGGATCGAGCGGCCGGATGTACCAGAAGCGCGTCACCAGGATGCCGCGCTCGGTGCCTTTGATGAGCGCGTCGACCGTGGCGGTGCCGCCCTCCATGATGATGTTCGCCGGCTGCGCCGTCGGCGTCTTCTGCTGTTTCTGCGCCCAGAACCGCGAGTAGAACAGATTCTTCAGCACCCCCTTGTCGACCCACTCGATGCGGGTCACCGGCAGCCCCTCGTTGTCGAACGCCGTGCCGGGCGCGGCAGTGTAGGCCGGATCCGAGAAGATGCGAACCTTCTCGTTCAGAATGGCCTCGTCGATCCGGTTTCCGCCCCCCTTTTTCGAGAAGAAGCTGCGCCCTTCGTCAGCCTGGCGCGCATCGCCGGAGAACATCATGAACACGACCAGATCGGCCATGGCGGCGGGCTCGAGGACGACCGTGTACTTGCCCGGCTCGACGGCAGCCGGATCCTTGGACCGCACGGCCTTGTCGATCGCGGTCTCGGAAATTCGCTTCGCGTCGATCTTCGAGAGCTCGTTGAACGAGTGCGAGGCCCATCCCGAGCCGGTGTTGTCCGGCGTGCGTGCGGTGAGGTTGTAGTCGGCGGCGGTGTACGCGTCGTAGCCGAAGAGTCCCTTCGACGTCCCGACGGCCTGGATGTTCGCCGCGGTCTCGACGAAACCGGCCGATACGACGTCGCGCGCCTTGCTGAGATCGAGCGCGGACTGAACGACGCCGGCTCGCCATTCCGGGCTGGCGCCCGCGACGTCCTGGAAGAACGCGCGCGTCGGACCGTAGGTCTGTGGCTCGAGCACGGGCATCGATTCCGGGTTCTCGGGACTGAGCCGGGCGATCTCTTCCGCCGCGCGAACCGTCCGCTCGAGCGCGGCGTCGTCGAACGTACTGGTCGTCGTCGTGCCGCTGCGCTTGCCCACGTTCGCCGTGATGGTGAGCGTGTAGCCGGCCGAAGCGCCGGACGTGGTCGCGGTGTTCCGCGCGAATCGAACGTTGCCGCGCTCGCCGCCCGTCAACGACACGAGCAGCTCGTCAGCCTTGCGAAGCGCGAGCGCGCGATCGATGAGTGCCTTCGCCTGTTCGCGTGACCAGATCATGGGTGGCTACTTTCCTGTGTTCAAGATGTTGACTTTCTGGAACCTGGCGATCGGGCAGCCGTGGCTGACCGAGTTGCTCTGCGGCGGCTGTCCCTTGCCGTCGCCGAACGCGCCGCCCAGGAGATACGTCGATGGACCGCCGAGCATGTCGCACGCGTTCCAGAACTCAGGCGTGTTCGATTGATACGCAAGGTCGCGGAGCTGCGACGTGATCTTTCCGCTCTTGACCTCCCAGAACGTCTGGCCGCTGAACTGGAAGTTGTAACGCTGGTGGTCGATGCTGAAGCTGGCGTCACCCTTGACGTAGACGCCGTCGTCAGTCGCGCCGATGATGTCCTGCTCCGTGAGCGGCTTCGTGCCGGGCTCGAGCGACACGTTCGGCATCCGCTGGAACGGGATGGAGGACCAGTTGTCGGCGTAGCTGCAGCCGTGCGACTCGGTCTGCCCGATCAGGTGCGCCTGCTCCCGGGTCGTCTGGTAGTCGACGAACATCCCGTCCTTGATGAGATGCCACTTCGTCGTCTTCACGCCATCGTCGTCGTAGCCGCACGTGGCCATGGCGCGTTCCTGCGTCTTGTCGGCCACGAAGTTGACCTGCGGCGCCCCGAAGCGAAATTTTCCGAGCTTGTCGGTTGTCAGGAAGCTCGTTCCAGCGAAATTAGCCTCGTAGCCCAGGGCCCGATCGAGCTCCGTCGAGTGGCCCACGGACTCGTGAATCGTCAGCCAGAGGTTCGTCGGGTGCAGGATCAGCGTTTTTTGCCCCACAGGCGCGGGCTTCGCCTTGTGCATCGCCACCGCTTCTTCCGCGGCGACGCGCGCTTCCTCGAGAAGGGGATACCCCTCCACGTACTCGTAGCCGCTGCCCATCGGCGCCGTCAGCGATGCGCGGTTGTAGAACTTGCCGGCGGCCTTGTCGACGGCCGTGATCTGGAAGAAGGGATAAGACCGGATGAGCGACTGCTGGATGAGCGATCCCTCGGAAGAGGCGAAGAACTTCTGCTCGTTGACGAACTGCATGAACGCGCTCACGAAGCTGGCGCCCGGCACCTTCAGCGCCACCTCGTGGATCTGCAGCAGCAGATCGAGCTTGGGCTGAATCGGCATCTCGAACGGGTTCTTCTTGACCGGCGTGTTCCAGTCGTCCTGGAATGCCTTCACAGGCGCCAGACGGACCGGCTCGGCGTTCACCCGCTTGTTCGCTCGCGCGATCTCGAGCGCCTGCCGCGCGACGCGGGCCACTTCGTCCTTCTGCACCTGGCTGCTGCTGGAGAAGCCCCACGTGCCATCGACGATCACGCGGACGCCGAAGCCGTAGTCTTCCGTGTTGACGATGTTCTGGACGCGGCGGTCGCGCGTGAAGATGAACTGGTTGCGGTAACGATTGATGCGGATGTCGGCGTACGAAGCGCCACCCGCCTTCGCCGCGGCGAGCGCCGCATCTGCCAGCTCTTTCATTCCCGAATCGGGCGGGGCTCCCGAGACCAGCGTCGCCGGCCGGAGCCCGGCCGCCGCGCCAAGCGCAATCATCTGCTGAACGAATCGACGACGGTCAATCATGGCTATTCAGACCTCGCCCCGGAAAATACGGACGGAGCAGGAGAAAGTTTACTTCTGGAGGGATGATTTGCGGGATAGGTGACGGCGGAGCCGTGACGCCCGGCTACGCCGTCATCGACCGGGTCGCGCTGGGACGCTCCCGCCGGGTGCTCACGACGGCCGCGTTCTCCGGCTCCACCAGCAGCCTCAGCGCATAGCCTTGCGGCAGCCCCGTGGCCTCGCTGCACGGATCCACGCGATAGACCGCGGACAGAACATGGCTGCCACGCAGCGGGCTCGGAAGCTCCGTTCTCTGGCGCTCCGACCGATCGATCTGGAAATAGACCAGGCGATAGAGGGGGATCGGCGTGCCGCTCAGGCAATCGACCGCCACGCCATGCTCGCTGACGTCTCGCGTGACGACCGACGCCATCCGCGTCGCGCCTCGCGCGTCCTTCCACACGATCTGACCCGGCACCTGAAGGCGGCGTCGTTCGCCTGTTCGCTTCTGCTCACGCGGCTGCTGCCCGCCAAGGACGAGTCGAAATCGCTGCTCCATGCCACCCTCCGATTGGATAGTTCTGCAAGGTGTCTTATCAAGGGCTGGGCCGCCGGAGTCAGCGTACGAAATTTACGCATGACCTCATGCCCTAACAAGCAGCAAACCCAATTAATTAACAGGGGACAGCTTCTTCGGAGACTGGCGCGGAATCTGGCTACAGAGTATCCAGACGGCTGGAAACCTGGCTACCTGGTATCTAGGTGAACTCGGTCAGACGCTCGCCCAGGACTCGCTGCGGGTCTCGATTCCCAGCCGGCGGAGCTTCAGATACAGGCCACGACGCGTCAATCCAAGCACGCGCGCGGTTTCGGAGATATTGCCGGCGCTCTGATCGAGCGCGCTTCGAATCATTTCGCGTTCGAGCTTCTCGACGGCAGCGGAGAGGCTCTGTCGCCGACGATAGCTCGGGGCCGCTTCCACCTCGCCACTGAGCGCCGCCAGCTGCGGCGACAGATGATCCGGGGTGACGAGGCCGCCGGCCGGCGCCATCGCGACGGCGCGCTGAATCTCGTTCCGCAGCTGACGCACGTTGCCAGGCCAGTCGAACCCGTCGAAGAGATCGAGCGTCTCGGCGCTCAGCCGGACGTCCGGTTTCCCGAGCCGCTCGGACGCCTCCCTGAGAAACAGCGTCGAGAGATGCGGAATTTCCTCGCGCCGCTCGCGAAGCGGCGGAACGTGAATGCGTATCACGCTCAACCGGTAAAAGAGATCCTCGCGGAACTTGCCCTCTGCGACTCGCTGCTCGAGGTCGGCATTTGTCGCCGCTATGACGCGAACGTCGACGCGGATGGGGCGCGTCTCGCCGACGGGAAGTACCTCACCCTGCTCGAGGAACCGCAGCAGCTTCGGCTGCACGTCGTTCGGCAAGTCGCCGATCTCGTCGAGGAACAGCGTTCCGCCGATTGCCGACCGCAATACGCCCGGCTGGTCGGCGACCGCGCCGGTGAAGCTCCCGCGCCGATGACCGAACAGCTGACTGTCCGCCAGCTCTCGTGTCGTCGTCGTGCAGTTGTAGGGCAGAAACATCGCGGCGCTGCGCGACGATCCGGCGTGAATGGCGCGTGCCACGAGGTCTTTTCCGGTGCCGCTCTCGCCGGTGATGAGCACCGTCAAGTCGTTCCCCTGTAGACGTTGAATCTGTTCGACCACCCGTGTCATGCCGGGGCTGACGCAGACGAACCCGGGCAGCAGCGGCTCGAGCTGGTGCTCGAACGGCGCTGACGCCGCCTCGACGGGCCGCTCGCGCGCCCAGCACAGATCGAAGCCCTGGCGCGTGACGGCGCAGATCGTGCGGAACCGCGCCGTGATGGCGCTGCTGAAGGGCCGCGGCCCTGTGATGGAAGCGAATCTGGGACCGTCGGCTGCATGGCCGACAGGTTCGACGAGCAGATCGCCATGACCGGCCCTCGACGCGCCACGCGCGGCCGCCGCGGCGAGCGCGCGCGCAGCATGCGCGTCAGCGCCAGCACTCGCGACGACGCGAACATCGGCTCCCGCCGGTCGCACGAAGATGACAGCCGCTTCGGCGTCGCACGACTCGAGCATCGCCGAGACGGACTCGCGACCGAGCAGGTCCGGCACAGCGGCCGCCGCCACGAGCCGCCGGACAATGACGTCGTCGCCGTCGACCTTCGGACCGACGTAGTCGCCCGTGCCGGCCACGGGAACGCGCTCCAGCGCGGTTCGTGCCTGCGTCAGGTCGGGCAGAGCACCCAGAGCTTCGAACGCCGCCGCCGCGTCGGTGAGATACCTCGTTGCACGCGAGCGTGCGCCAGCTTCGGCCGCGAGCAGGCCGAGGGCGAGGTTGCTCAGCCCGGCCTGATATCGCTCCCCGAGCAGATCGAACACGCTGACGCTCTGGCCGAGGTCGTGGTAGGCCTCGGTCACCTGTCCGCTCAGCGCGTGCAGACGGCCGCGCAGCCTCAGGTACTCACCCCACAGACCTGGGCTCGTTCCCGGCTGCAGCCGCGACGAGAGCGCCGAGATGCGGTCGGCCGCCTCCTGCGTTCTACCGGCGGCCAGCATGGCGTCGGCGCCGATCAGCGCGGCCTGGAGCGCATCGGCCGGCGGCGCCGCCGCTGACGTCGCCGTCTCATTGGCGAGCGCGATCGCTTCCTCGGGCCTGCCGCGCCCGAGCGCAAGCCGTGCCTCGAGGACGCGGATGGACCACTCGTACCAGCGGCTCGTCTGCGTGCCGTACTCACCATACGCGTCGCGCGCCTGCCGCAGGCAGAGCTCGGCCTCGTCGTGTTCCCCTCGAATCAGATGAATCTGGGCGAGAGTGTCGTAGACGGCGCCACGCGTCTCGCGCAGGAACTGCACGGGGCTCCGCACGTCGAGCGCCCGGCGAAGCACCTGCTCCGCGCGCAGCAGGTTTCCAACGCGGACGCAGATCTGCCCGAGCGAGGCAAGCGCGACGCCGAGACCGTGCGGCGACCCGGTTTCGGTCTGAAGCGACACGCTCCGCTCGGCGAGCGCGAGCGCCTGGTCGTGCCGGTTCTGCATGAGCGCCACGTTCGCCTGATTTCCGCAGACGATGGCGACGACGTCGTCTGCGCGGGCCAGGACGGCGAGCCGCTCGGCATGGCGCAGCGCCGCCATCGCCTCGTCAAAGCGTCCGTCCTGGGCAAGCGTGACACCCGAGAGCGAGTGAGCCAGCGCGAGGTGGCGGCGATCGCCGGCGGCGTGCAGTGCCGAGGCCGCCTTGTTGAGGTGTTCGCGGACGATTGCCGAGTCGGCCACGCGGCGATAGCAGAGGGCCAGCTCGAAGTGAGCCAGGCCGATCGCCTGCGAATCGTGAGCGCGCTCGGCGTACTTGAGCGCCTTGCCCAGGAGCGCGATCGCGCGCGAAGGCTCGCCACGTGCCGCGGAGATCCTGCCCTGGAGCCGCCAGAGCGCCGACAGGCGGGCGGGCTCCACGCGTTCGCGAAGTTCGTCGGGAGGGCGTCCGAGTGCTTCGACCGCGTTCTTCAGTTCGTCCTGCAGGAGCCAGGCTTCCGCAAGGGCGGAGCGGAGCAGCAGCTGATCGTCGCGCCGAAGCCCGGCGCTCTTGAGAACGCGCGTGAGGATCGGGACGGCGGCCGCCCCTTCGCCGCGTTCGAGCGCAGCGAGCGCCTGCGCGACGAAGGGCCGTTGCTCAGGGCTCCCGAACGCAACTGTCATGAGCGGCGCCAGTATACCTCGTATACAGCGTGAGGTGGATACCCGGGCGCGCCGGAAAAGAGCAGGGCCCTGCGCGAAACTGCGCGCCCGCACACGGAAACTGGGGCTTGGGACTCAGGACCTGGCGCTTGGGGCAGCCAGGCGGTAGGTGAGCATCTTGTAAACAAGCTTCGCGCACAGGAACGAAGGCGCGATCGAGCCCGGAAGGGGAGACAGCTCGACAAGATCGCAGGCCACTACCGTGTGGCGCCTGAAAACCGCTCGCAGGAGGGTCAGCGTTTCGTACCAGGACAGGCCGCCAGGTTCCGGGGTACCAACGGCCGGCATGATGGCGGGGTCCAGACCGTCCGCATCGATCGTGATGTAGACCGATCCGCTCAGGTTGTCCACGACGCGGTCGATCCACGCCGGGTCTCTGCGCATGTCGAAATCGTAGAAGATCCGCGTTTTGAGTTGTCCGACCGCCTGCGCCTCTTCCGTCGACAGGCTGCGGATACCGACCTGCGTCACTGGCGCGTGTTCCAGCGTCCGGCGCATCGCGCACGCGTGGTTGAAGCGCGAGCCCATGAACTCGTCACGCAGATCCGCATGCGCGTCGATCTGTAGTACCGACAAGCCGCGATGCCTGGCCGCGGCAGCGGCAACGACCGGCGGCGTAATCGAGTGCTCTCCTCCAAGCGTCACGAGAAACTTGTCCGCCGCGAAGATCTCGCCGGCAACGCGTTGGATCTCGTCCATCGCCGGGGCCATCTCGCCAAACGGCAGTTCCATCTCCGGCAGCGTCAGGATCCCTGCCGTCGAGACGTCAGTTCCGGTCTCCTCGTCCCACAACTCCATGTGCGTCGATGCCAGGATGATCTCGCGAGGACCGTTGCGCGTCCCGCCGACGTACGACGTCGTCCGGTCGAAGGGAACCGGAAGGATCACCGCGCGAGCGTCCTCGAATGCAGGTGGCTTAGGCACGGGACCGCCGAAGATCGTCGAATCGGTGAAATCGTATCTGGGCTTCACTCACGCTCCTCGTAACGGCCCGACGGCAGGGGACGACCGTCGACGGAAATAACCGGCCCGCTGACGTCGAAGTCCGGTCGAGGCCGTTTCTCGAGCCGATCTCCCGCGGTCGTCGCCAGAGCGCTGACAAGCAGCGGCAGCGCGAGGGTCGCGTCTGCATGGACCGTGACCTGCTCGGCGTTTTCGGCGAGCTTTCCCCAGCTTTTGGCTTCGTCGAGGCTCGACCCGGACGCCCCCCCGAAGTGCGGCACGTCGGTGACGATCTGAAGTGCGAACCGATGGCCGGAGATTCGCTCGTCGTAGAACTCGGCCTGCACGCTGGCTTGGTTGATGAAGTTCTTCGGCGTTCCGCCTCCCAGCACGATCGACGCGGTGCTCGGGCGCCGGATGACGAGATTCGCGGATTCGATGATGTCGCCGATGATGTCGATTTGCCCCGCGCGCTGGTCTCGGTGCCTCGCCTGAGACAGACCCATGCCGATCGACGAATCGGCAATCGCCGGGCAGAAGATCGGCACGTTTGCGCGATACGCGGCCGTGAGGATGCCCTCGCGGCCCGTCTCCTTCCACAGATGAGCGCCGAGCCGATTCAACATCTCGCGAGACGTATACGGGCGTGGCTCGAGCTTCTGCGCGAACGCCGCAATCCACTCGTCGTTCTCGATGAACTCCTCTTCGTCGGCGTAGGTGTCGTACACGCGGTCGATCCGGGCTTCCGCCAGCGCCTCGTCATCTTCCCTCGGCGATCCGACGAAGTGGTGACGGCCACGTGTCTCGTGCAGATCGTGATACAGGTTGGCGCCGGTCGAGACGAGACAGTCGATGTACCGCGCGGTGATGAGATGCGCGACGATCATCCGGAGGCCGCCTGCGCTCAATGCACCTGCTACGCCGAGAAAAATGAACGCATCGCCTTCCAGGATCTTCTGCCAGATGCGATGCGCCGAGGCGAGGTTGCGCCCCTGAAACGATATCCGTTCCATCCGCCGCAGGACTTCGTCGGCGCCGAGTCCTGTCTCGACTCGGAACGGCTCGATCGGTGTCCTTAGAAAGCGTGATTTCTTCGACACGGCGCGATTATCTCAGAACGCGCGTCCGATGCGTCCGAAGACGACGGCACCCTCCGGCAGACGGCCAGCTCCATCATGCCGCCACGCAACGCCGCCCGCGAACGTCATCGGAAGGCTGAACCCGAGCACGGTGTCGACAGAGACCTCGGCGCCGAGCGTGATTTTCACCGTGTCCGGATCGAGCCGGCGCTCCCACGCGTCGGCGGCGTCCACGAACGCCGCGGCGTGAAGCGACTTGAAGAACAGCGGCCAGCGCCCCACGCCGCGCTCGATGTACCTAATCGGCACTCGCAGGTCGACATTCAGGACCGCCGCCCTCGATCCCACGACGTCGTCCAGGTCATATCCGCGAAGAAGTCCGATCGCGCCGCGCCCGAGGCCTCCCGGCGGGTCCGCGCTGGAACCGCCGGCCCCGAAGAAGCGCGTGACGGTCCGGTCGCCCCACGACGCGGCCGCGGCGGCACGCACGGCGAGCACGACGTGACGGCGGCCGAAGGCGGGATATCCGCGAATCTGCGCCGTGAGCGTTGTCGCGTCGCCGCTCGAGCCGAGGGCATCGAGCGCGGCTTCGGCGGCGACTGATGCTGTCAGGCCGTCCTCGGGGCTGATGGAGTAGGCGTAGGTTCGAGCCGTCGTCACGAACCAGGCGCCGCGGATGGCACGGCGGTCGACGCCGGCCCGGATCGGTTGATCGCATCCAGGCCCGGGCACGCACTCGGCGGTCTCTTCCGATGCGTGCAACGATGCCGTGGCGGTCTGCAGACGAAGGACGCGCCGGAATGGGATCGAGGCTCCGACATCCGCGTTGCGATCTCGAAAGTTGCGGTTCTGGAAGCGCGACCGATCATCCGAGACGAACGCGAAAACGGCAGGACGCCATCGATCGTAGACATACGCCGCGCGCCAGTCGGGCCGGGCGCCGGCGGAACCCCATCGCACATCGGCTGCATACGTATGACGGCCAAGCACGTCGCTGCCCGTCGTCGCGACGCCTGCTTCGATCTGGTCGTTGTCCTGCTCGATGACGGGAGTCCAGTAGTGAGGATGAAGGCTCGTCCAGGGGTCGTACGTTCGGTCCTCGCCGGCGGGCGTCGCGTCGCGACCCTCGCTGTTCTCGTCAGCCACAGCGTCGAGCGGCGTCGACGGCAGCGAATCCAGTGCCGGCAGCTCGACGGTGAAGATGTCATACCCATCGGCGGTGTACCCGATGACAGCGATCGACCGGCCATCGGGCGAAACCGACGGAGCTCGCGCGCCACCTGTGACGGAAGTCAGCCGTACCAGCCGGCGCGAGCGACGTTCGACGGCGTAGACGTCGAGCGGCCCGCCAGCGCGATCCGACGTGAAGAGAATCCAGCGCCCGTCCGGCGTCCATTCAGGCTCTGCATTTCGGCCCCCCCCGCTGACGATCGTCTCCAGAGTACCAATTGCGGGATCGAAAAGAACGATCTCGAAGGGCCCGCCGACAACGCGCCGTTCCGCCGCGATCGCTGTGCCATCAGGCGCCCAACGCGGTGCGCCGTACTGCGTATCCGCACCGCGCGCAACGATCGTCGGCGTTCGCGACCCGCCCGCGAGGTCGAAGAGCGCCATCGCCTTTTCTCCGTGGTCGTCGATCACACAGGCGATGCGGGAGCCGTCGGGTGACAGGTCAGGATCGAGCGCGCGTGCGCCGCTCGTCAGGCGTTCCACCCGAAGATCCGTCAGGTTCAGCCGGTAAAGATCGCTCTGCAGTCCGACGCTGCGCACGTACTCGAGCTGATCGTAGTAGGCAGTTTCGTTGAAAACCGCAGTCCGCACTCCGCCGCTCCGGTTCACGAGTCGGACAGGTTGCCGGCCCGGCACAACGCTCATGAGTGACGGAAACTCGTGAGGCGACTGCCGGCTGTAAAAGATCCGGGTGCCGTCAGAACCCCAGCGCGGCGCTCCGACGACGTAGCCGTCGTGTGTGAGTCGCCGGAGTGCCTGTCCTGCCGGGCGGCCGCTCTGCGCTTCCATTTCTTTTCTGAAGTCGGACCACAGCGTTCCGAAACCGTCACCGAATGCGCTTCTGAAGGCGCCGATCGGCAGAAAAGGCAGCCGGCGTCCGGTCGCGTCCGCCAGGCTTCCGAGCGAGCGATCGGAGAACCTCTTCGCGAGATACTCGTGAAAGAGGCCACCGTACGCGTACGGCGCGTGGCCGTCCGGCCAATCGACGAGACCGCCGTTGACGCGGTCGATTGGCTCGAAGCCATCGGCTCTCGCGGCCGCGCCGACGATCTCCCGGAAATCGCCGGATCGGATGCGCCCGGATCCGGTAAATGCGCTCTCGCTCCAGGTGGCGATCCCTTCGATCTGCCACACCGGCAGAAACTGGTTCGGGAAGAGCAGCGGCGCGCGCCCGAACACGTACCGCAGACCACCCATCAGCCCGCCGGCGCGATCGAGATGCAGGACGTGCGTGTACTCGTGTGTGAAGACCATGCGCAGCCAGTCGTCGGTGTTTCCAATCAAATCGGCCGCGTCGGGCGGAGAGGCGTTGATTTGAATGACGTTGTAAGGAAACGATCGCGCCCAGCCGTTCGAGAGATCATCCTGATCGACGAGGATGACGTGCGTTCTCGCGCGGCTTCGCGCGCGGCCGATCGCCGGCGTGAGGCGGTCGTGCGTCTCTTCTGCGATGCGCGCCAGCCGGCGCGCGAGATCCTCCTCCCCCTGGTGGTAGTGGATGTAGAAGCGGGGCGTGGCGATCGTGCGGAACTGCAGGCGCGGGTCGTATCGCTCAGCCGCCGGTCCCGGTCGGCCGAACAGGATCGCACAGCACAGGAAGCCGACGATCCTACCGGCGCGCGACATCCTTGAGGAGTGCGAAGCCAGCCAGCCGTGTCATTCCGCGTCCTTCTTCAGCTCGGCGAGCAGCGTCAATGCTTCGAGAGGCGTCATGCGATCGACATCCAGCTGCCGGAGCCGTCTGACCACGGCGTGATCCTCCGCGGGAACCTGGAACAGTCCAAGCTGACCGCTCCCTTCGGGCGGCGTGCCGGCCGTCAGCGACGGCCGGCCGCCACGCGCCAGCTCGTCTCGTTCGAGCGCGTCGAGGATTTCACGCGCACGCGCGATCACGGGCGCGGGCAGTCCCGCCAGTCGCGCCACCTGGATGCCGTAGCTCCTGTCGGATCTCCCTGGGACGACCTTGCGCAGGAACACGATGTCCTCCTTCCACTCGCGGACGACGACGTGGAAGTTGGCGACGCCTGCGACGGCGTCGGCGAGATCCGTGAGCTCGTGATAGTGAGTCGCGAAAATGGTCTTCGGCCGCGAACGCGAATTGGTCGCGAGGTGCTCGGCAACTGCCCAAGCCAGGCTGAGCCCGTCGAACGTCGCCGTGCCGCGGCCGATCTCGTCGAGAATCACCAGGCTGCGCGACGTGGCCGTGTGGAGGATGTTCGCCGTCTCCTGCATCTCGACCATGAACGTCGACTGGCCGCGCGCGATGTTGTCCGATGCGCCGACGCGGGCGAAGATGCGGTCCACGATCGGCAGCTTCGCGCTGCGCGCAGGCACGAACGATCCTGCCTGCGCGAGAAGGCTCAAGAGCGCGGTCTGACGGAGGTACGTCGACTTCCCGCCCATGTTCGGTCCCGTCAGGATCACGAGCTGGTGCGCGTCCGCATCGAGGAGGACGTCGTTCGGCACGAATGGCTCGGCCGAGTGGCGCTCGACTACCGCGTGACGGACATCGGTGGCGGTGAGCTCGTCGCCACGGTGCATCTGCGGCTTCGTGTAGTTCAGCCCACTGGCGGTTTCCGCCAGTGCCGAAAGGACGTCCAGCGCGGCGACGGCACGCGCGGTGTCCTGCAGCCTCGGCGCTTCCGCGGCCACGGCGCCGCGAAGCCGGTCGAACATCTCGATCTCGCGCTCCAGGATCCGTTCGTCCGCGCCGAGCACACGTTCTTCGTATTCCTTCAGGGCGGGCGTGATGAAACGCTCGCCGCCGGCGATCGTCTGCTTCCGCAGGTAATCGGACGGCACGGCGCCGAGATTCGACTTGGAAACCTCGATGTAGTAGCCGAAGACGCGGTTGTAGCGGATCTTGAGGGAGCCGATGCCGGTCCTCGTCCGCTCGTCGGCCTCCATTTCGGCGATGCGCTGCTTGCCGCCTCGGCTGATGCCGCGAAGGTCGTCGAGCTCGGGGTCGACGCCGTCGCGGATCGCGCTGCCGTCGCGCGCCAGCACCGGCGGCTCATCCACGAGCGTCGCCGCAATCGCGTCCCGCACCTCCGCGACATCGTCCATCTCGCCGGCGAGACTGACCACGAGTGGCGCCTGCAGACCGGCCAGCAGCAAGCGGAGCCGTGGAACGGCGGCGAGCGACTGACGGAGTGCAACGAGATCGCGGGGCCCGGCCGTGCCGAGCGCCGCTCGCGCGACGAGCCGCTCGATGTCGTGGACCTGTTTGAACGCCTCGCGCAGCCGGCCGCGATCGGTCGACCGGAACGCAAGCTCTTCGACCGCGTCGAGGCGCTCCTGGACGCGCTCGAGCGACACCAGTGGACGGAGCAGCCAGCCACGCAGCAGGCGGCCTCCGCCTGGCGTAATCGTGCGATCGACTTCCTCGAGCAGCGAGCCCGCCCGGCCGCCGCTGGCCCCTTCTACGATCTCGAGGTGCCGTGCGGTCGTCGGGTCGACGATCAGGGCGTCGCCGCCGGCCCGAAACGCGATCGCGCGTACGTGCGCGAGATCGACTTTCTGCGTGTCCTTGAGGTATTGGACGAGTGCCCCCGCGGCCGCCGAGGCGGCCGGATGGCCTTCGAGGCCGAACCCCGCGAGCGTCTGGGTCCTGAGCTGATCCAGCAGCGTACGCCGTGCGCGTTCGACGTCGAACGTCCAGGGCTCGACCTCGGTGAGTCTCGGAAGCGGCATGTTCGGAAGCGGCGGGAGAGCCGAGGAGGGGCCGCCGGGGACCCCTGCGGCCACGACGACCTCGCGAGGACGGAGCGTGGTGAGGTCATCGGCGAGACCCACACGGCCGTCGCGGCCGGCGTACTCGGCCGCGCTGAACTCGCCGGTCGACAGATCGACCAGCGCGACACCCGTGATGCCATCCGGCGACGCCGGTCCCGCGATCGACATGATGAACGCCGGCTCGCGCGCGTCGAGGTACGACGCGTCGGTCAGCGTGCCGGGCGAGACGACCCGGATGACCTCGCGCCGCACGATTCCTTTGGCTTTCCGCGGATCCTCGACCTGCTCGCATACCGCGACGCGAAAGCCCTGCCGGACGAGCCGCGCGATGTAGCCGTCGGCGGCGTGATACGGAACGCCGCACATCGGAATCGCGCCGCCAGACGCATCCTTCGACCGAGACGTGAGCGTCAGCTCGAGCGCACGCGCCGCCACGAGCGCATCCTCGTAGAACATCTCGTAGAAGTCGCCCATGCGGAAGAACATGATCGCGTCGCGATGCTGACGCTTCGCGTCGAAGTACTGGCGCATCGCGGGCGTCGCGGATGCTGACGCCGATGCAGCCGAGTCGATCTGGGCGGACATCGAGCATGTAGAATACCTCACCGATGCGCCTGGTCGCGCTCGACACGACGGCACGCGCAGGCAGCGTCGCGCTCGCGATCGACGGCACCGTCATCGAGGCCCGCACTGGCGACGCGTCCCGGACCCACGGTGAACGGCTGCCCGGCGAAATACTCGACCTTCTCACCGCTCACGGGCTTCGGGCCGCAGACATCGACGTCTTTGCGGTTGCGGCCGGACCGGGGTCGTTCACCGGTCTGCGCGTTGGCATCGCGTCCATTCAAGGCCTAGCCCTCGCACATTCGCGTCGCGTCGTCGCTGTCTCGGCTCTCGACGCGCTCGCGCACATCGCGGCACGCGATCGACGGTCGTCGACGTCGCTGACCGGCGCGCTGGTCGACGCACAGCGTGGCGAGATCTTCGGCGCGCTCTATCGGGGGAAAGCGGAAGTTGCCGCGCCGCTGGTGGCAGCACCCCGGCAGGCGATCGCGGAGTGGAAGGCCTTACTCGCGGGCGTCGACGTGCTGGCCATCGGCGATGGCGCGGCGCGGTACCGGGACGTGCTCGAGGATGCGGTCGGCGAACGCGTTCATTTCTACGCGCCGCTCGTGCCACCGCTCGCGCCGGCGATCGCTGAGATGGCGTACGCGCTCGCCGCTTCCGGCGCGACGATCGCGCCGCACGCGATCGTCCCGATCTACATCCGGCGGCCGGATGCGGAGATGACGCGAGTTAAGAATTAAGAATACAGAAGGCAGAATACAGAATTCAGAATGAACACACGTCTGTCCGCGTCCTCGATTCTGGATTCTGTATTCTGAATTCTAAATTCTAGATTCTGAGTGATGGTAACCATCGACCGTGTGGACGCAGCGCGAGACATCGACGCGATCATGGCGATCGAGGAAGACTCGTTCACGAATCCATGGACGCGATCGATGTTCGAATGGGATCTGCAGCACGCCGAAATCACGCGCGTCTACGTCGCGCGTTCGCAGGGCGGCGACGTCGTCGCGTTCTGCTCCTGCTGGCTCGTGTTCGACGAGCTGCACATTCACAGCCTTGCCGTCGCCCGTGCGTGTCGCCGGCAGGGGGTCGCCACTACGCTGCTGCGGCACGTGCTGGCCGACGCCGCGCGCCAGGGCGCCCGACGCGCGACGCTCGAAGTCCGGCGATCGAACGAACCGGCCCTCAAGCTCTATGAAACGCTCGGTTTCAGCGTTTCGGGTAGTCGACCGAACTATTACAGCCAGCCTGTCGAGGATGCGCTCATACTCTGGCTCGACCGACTGCCGCCTGCCAGCGCTTGAAGGGCAGGGGAGCTTGTGTTACGGTTCACTTGTGACCGCTCTCAACGGTCAGGATCCTTCCACCGCGCGGGTTCTCATCTTACCCACCCGCGCCGGCTCCACTCGAAAGGAGGCTGCGAATGCCCACTGATGTTTCCGAGCTGCGGAACCGTCTCCTTCAGCACAATGACGAGTTCCGGCAGCTTGTCGCGCAGCACCACGACCTCGACGAACGCCTGACCAGCCTTTCCGGCAAAAGTTACCTTTCGGATTCCGAGCAGATCGAAGAAACGCAGATCAAGAAGCGGAAGCTGCATCTCAAGGATCGGATGGAAGACATCCTGCGCCGTCATCGCGCGGTGTCGCTCTAAATCATCGATCGAGCCGGACTTCCATTTATCGGCGGCGCGCTCACCCCGGCCGTGGCCCTGCTCCTCCTGGGCCGGCCGTGGTGGGCTGTGCCGTTCGTCCTCCTGGCCGCTTTTTTCGCCTTCTTCTTCAGGGATCCCGATCGTCAGACGCCTGGCGGCTCGAACCTCGTCATCTCGCCGGCCGACGGGAAGGTGATGCTGGCGGGGCCGGCCGTCAGCTCGCCGCCGCCGGGGGAATGGCAGCAGATCACCATCTTTCTTTCTCCCATGGACGTCCACATCAATCGCGTGCCGATCGGCGGCCGCGTTACACGAATCGAGCGCCTCCGCGGCACGTTCCTGCCGGCGTATCGAGCCGAATCGGCCGGGAACGAGCGCACCGAAGTATGGGTGGAGCACAATGGCCGGACGGTCGTCTTCCGGCAGGTCGTCGGCGTCCTGGCTCGACGGGTCGTCTGTCGGCTCACGCCCGGTCAGACGGTGACGACCGGTGAGCGCTTCGGCTTGATGAAGTTCGGATCAAGAATGGACGTGTTCGTTCCTCCAGCGGCACGGCTGCGGGTGGGCGCGAGCGACTACGTGCGGGGCGGAGAAACGGTCCTGGCCGAACTGTGAACGTGTTGACTCCCTTCAGACGGCGGGCGGGCGACCAGCCCCACCAGCGCTTCCGGCGCGGCATGTACCTGCTGCCCACGCTCTTCACGCTCGCGAACATGTTCTGCGGATATGCGTCGATCGTTCACGCGATGCGGCGCGACTTCGAGACCGCGGCGCTCCTCATCGGCATCGCGATGATCCTGGACACGCTCGACGGCTTCATCGCCAGGCTCACCAACTCGTCGACGGCGTTCGGTCTGGAGTTCGATTCGCTTGCCGACGTCATCTCGTTCGGGCTGGCGCCGGCGATCCTGGCCTTCTCGTGGGGCCTCTGGCCGTTGATGCGCGTGGGCTGGGCGGCCGGCTTCCTCTTCGTCACCGGGGCGGCGATGCGCCTGGCGAGGTTCAACATTCAGAGCGCCGCGGCCGCCGACAAGCGCTTCTTCGTCGGGATGCCGAGCCCGGCAGCCGCCGGCGTCACGGCCGCGACCGTGTACCTGTATCCGTGGGGGCTCAACGATTATCGCTCGGCGCTCCCCGCGCTGGCGATGGTGCTCGTACCCGCCGTACTGATGGTGAGCACGATCCGGTTTCGCAGCGTCAAGACGATCGACGTCGGCTGGCGCCGGTCGTACCTTGCGATCTTCCTCGGCGCGGTGGTGCTGGCGCTGATTGCCTCGCAGCCGCGTGTCGCGCTCGTCGTGCTCGCCTACACGTATCTGGTGTCGCCGTTCATCGGCCTGGCGTGGTCGCGTTTTCGTCACCGGTCCGATCGGCCAGCGGCAGCTTGATCGTCACGGTCGTCCCGCGTCCTTTCTCGCTGTCGACGGCAATCGACCCGCGGCTGAGCTCCACGTTGCGCCGCGCGATGCTCAGACCGAGGCCGGTGCCGGTCGCGCGCGTCGAAAAGTACGGCTCGAAGACGCGCTGGAGCGCCTCCCGATCCATGCCGACGCCCGTGTCCTGAATCCGTAGAACGACCCAGCCGTCGACAGCGGCGCCCTCAATCGTGAGCTGCCCTGTACCCGGCATGGCGTGCAGCGAGTTCTCGATGATGTTGGTGAGCGCGCGGCCGATCAGGTTGCGGTCCACGTGGATCGCCGGCAGCGACGCCGGCACGTCGACGTCGATGGCGACTCGGGAGCCGAGTCCGGTGGCATACGGCTGAACGACCTCGTGCACGAGCTCGGCGGGAGCGACGAGCGACGGCCGCGCCGTCGGCGCCGAGGCGAAGCTCGAGAACTCCGACGCAATCTGCCGCAGCAGGCGAACCTGACCGAGGATCGCGTCCACGCATTCTTCGAGCACCGGCGACAACGGCTTGGCGCGGTCCTCGTGCACGCGCCGCAGGTGGTCCGCGGACAGCTGGATGGGCGTCAGCGGGTTCTTGATCTCGTGCGCCACCTGCCTGGCCATCTCGGCCCACGCCTCGAGCCGGTGGGTTCGCTCGAGGCGATCGCGCTGCGCCTTCAGCTCCGCCGCCATGCCGTTGAACGCGTCGACCAGCCTGCGGAACTCGTCCGCCGAACGCACGGCAATGCGGGCGTCGAAATCGCCGCGCGCGATGCGGCGGGTAGCGCGAGTCAGCCGCTTGACGGGATCGCCGATGCGCTCCGCCATCGACAACCCGATGGCGGCACCGAGAAGGATGAAGGCCAGCGCTGCCAGCTGAACGCCGCGATCGAGCTCGAAGATCTCACGTTCGATCTGCTGCTGGCGCGGCGCGATCGGCACCGTCAGGATCGCGTCCGGCAAGCCGGCGCGCACGGGCGTTGCCGCAACCGTGTACGGAAAGTCGCCAATCGTGTCCTGACCTACGAACCCCGACTGATGCTCGAGGACGATCGCCCGATAGACAGCCTCAGGTGTTCGGGTCGACAGCAGGCCCGACGCGAAGAGGTCTCGCTCCGAGGTCGCCAGGAGCCGGGCGCCGAGAAAGATGTTGACGTCCTGATCGATCACCTGGCTGATGCGAACCATGGCGTCGTCGGTCAACGGCACCGTCGTCTCCGACCCTCTTCGCTGGAGGGCGAGCGACTCTTCGATGACCCGTTGCGCCGTCGCCGCCGTCCGTGCGGCTGCCTCGTCGACGTCCGAGCGGAGCTCGCTGGCGAAGTACTGACGGATGACGATCGCGAGCGTGATAACCGGCAACACCGATGCGGCCACGAATGCCAGGAACAGCTTTCGCGTGAAGCTCGCGCGAATTTCGCGAAGCAGCGCGCGGCCGCCTGGCGCCGACTCGCGCGTCACCCTCGCGTAGATCGCCGCGAGGATGACTCCGCCCACGTACACAAGCGCGGCGAGCGTCGCCAGCTCCGCCAGGTGAATGACGTGATCGAACGGGCTGAACGCCGGGTAGCCGACGAGGAAGATCCCGGCGCGGTCGTTTGCGACGTAGACGTGCGACCGGCGCTCGGCGTTGTCGAGCGTCCACCAGAACCCGTCCCGCGCCGCGTAGATCCTGTGAAAGAGCACATCGTCGATCGGCCAGGGCGACTCGGATGCGTAGATGGGCAGGAGACCCCAGCCGTAGATCACGAGATCGATCTCGCGCGTGTCGGCGGCGCCGCCAGCCTCCGTGCGGAAGACTTCAAAGTAGGGACTCTGCGACGAGATGAACGGCAGCGCCCGGTAGTCGAGCATGACATGTACGACGATCGTTCCAGAGACGGCGCCGTCGCGGCAGATGCCTCGCTCGGCATGGAGCATGCGGCGCTCCTCGGATCCGAACGGGGCAGCCTCGCCAAAGACCTCCCAGTTGCATCCGGGCCGCGGCGGTCCGTAAGTCTGCGAGACCGGCGCATATTCAGGAAAGTTCAGCGCGAACCGGCTCACGAGGACGCCGGCCGGGTCGTAGAGCTCGACCGCGGAGGTGATGCGGGCTTCGGCGAGGGCGGTCTGGCTCCAGATCCGGAACGCCGCATCGGGCGCCGGCTGAACGGTCGCCGCCGATTCGATCAGATCATCGAGCGCCGGGATGGCGTCGATCTGGCGTCGCGTCAGGTCGAGCCGGGCCTGGAGCTCCTGCGGATGCGCGAGCGCCTGCGGCACGAACCGCGTTTCAATCAGACGCCGTGTCGCGCGATCCGCGGCGACGTAAGCGGACGGGTAAAGCAGCAGCGCCGGCACGAGCAAAGCCAGGAACAACGTGAGCAGCCGAGCCGCCTGGGGCGCGTGCCGGAACCTGACGCCCGCCCGCGGAGCGTAGAAGGCTGCGATTGCCGCCGCGGCGGCACCAGCGGCAATCGATGTCGGTGATGCTCGCCAGTCGAACATCGCAGCCGCGGTCGTCAGCAGGGCCGCGGGAACGAGCCACAGGCCGATCGTGATCAGGGCCGAACGCCAGTCGCGCCGCGCGACGCGCCACGCCGCAATCGCGAGGCCCAGGACCGCGGCGGCGACCCAGAGCGCCGCAGCGACGATCAGGAGCAGTCCGAGGAGGCGCACCAGTCTTGCCGGTTCCCACGGGTAGATCGCGAACCGGAGCACCGCCGGCGCCGCCGCCTCGGTGACTGTGAACACCACGTGCGCCGCGGCAAGCGACAGCGCAGCCGCAAGCAGACCGCCGGCAAGCTGGACGACGCGGAACATCCACGGCGCCTCCGCCGGCGCACGCCTCGAGTGGCGTGACGCCAGGCGTGCACGGCCGGCGACACCGACAATCAGCGCGGCGAGAACGAGGAGGAGACCTCCGGAGAGGAGCAGGGACGCCTGCGGCGCGGCCAGCCGTGCGAGTATCCAGACGCCGGCCGCGACGAAAGCGATCGCGATTGTCGTCCATGTGTATGAGCGTCTGTCCTCAAGGCCGCGCAGCGCGTTGCGTCGCGCATCCAGTAGCGGCCCGGTCGAAGCGGCTAGAGCGACCGCCAGCAGCGCGAGCACGACGGTCACGACGCTCCGCCTGGATCGTGCGAGCGCCGCATCGATCTCCGAATCGGCAATCGACGCCTCGAGGATGGGCGCGCCCGAAGGGGCATTGAGCAGAAAGCTCAGCGGCCGCAGTCCCTGTCCCGCTCCTTCGTAGCGTGCGCGCAGCGACACTGCCGCGACCGTGGTCGGAACGTCGTACTCACCGGCGGTCAGGTTTCTCGACGCGCTCGCCGGAGAGATGATGCGCTCGGCCGCCACGGCGCCCAATCGTCCCGTGCTCGACGTGACGGGCACGACCTGGACCAGCCGCAGCCCGACCGGTCCCGGCGCGACGAAGAGCGCCGACGGTCCGGTTATACGGTCGAGTGGAATATCAGAGGCGCGCCCGGTCCACGCGCGAATCGATCCCCGGGAGTCGTAGATGGTGACCGCCGTCGGCTCGTCGACGTCGGAATCGAGAATCGTGAAAAGGGTCTGCGCGTTCTCGCTGCGGCCGGGGAGTGCGCGCCCGGCGTCGCGGCCGGCGGCCAGCGCCGCATTCACATCAGGCCGCCCGGCGATCGCTGAAGCCGTGCGAACGAGCGTCGCCGTCGCAGAATCGAAGCGCGCGCGCACGTCGCGTTCGGCTCTGGCGAATGCACCGGCGCGCGTCATACCGACGCGCCATCCTTCCACCGCGGCAGCCGCCAGACCGGCGGCAGCCGCCACCAGAAACCCGACCACGAGCAGCCGCCGCGAGGCCGCGAGCACCCTTGTTATACTGGCTTGTTTTCCGCCGCCCGGGCAACCGCGATGACCGAAGCTTCCGGACTCAGACTCGCGCTCAAGCGCGGCGCGCTCCTCGCGCTCGGCAACTGGCCGCTCGTCCTGGTGCAATTCGTCGCTGAGTCCGTGTTCAAGATCGTCCTGGCGGTGCCTGTCGTCGGTGGCATGCTGCTCGTCACCCTCATTGCGGGGGACGCGATCGGTCCCCTCGCGCCGATGGATCTGCGCGAGCGCGTGGCCGTCGTCGCCGGGAGCCTGCTCGAGGCACCGGCTGCGCTCGCGTCGTTCGTTGTCGCGTTCGGACTCGTCCTCGTGGGCGGCTCGGCGCTGCTTTTTCTGGTCAAAGGCGGCGTCGTCGCGGTGATGGCGGAGTCGGAGGCCGCGGCCGGTCCGATCGAGCGCGTCCCGCTGCGCTGGGACGCCGTGGCGCGCGCCGCGCGCTGGACGATCGAGCGCTTTCTCGACGGCTGCTCGCGCCTTTTTCCTCGGTACCTGCGGCTCGGGCTGGTGCTCATTGCTGTTTACACGGCGTCGGGCAGTGCCTACGCGGCGCTGATGCTGGTTGGATTCTCGGCGTCAACGCATCCAGCGGTGCTGCTCGTGTGGGCGCTCTTCGCCACGATCGTCTCGGGCGCGCTGCTCGTCTGGATCACCATCGTCAACTTCGTGTACTTACTGGCGCAGATGATCATCGCCGTCGAGGACGTCGGCGTCAGAGAGGCGGCGCGACGCGTCACCGGCTTTCTGCGCGGCGCGTTCCGTGAAGTCACCGGCATCTTTGGCATCCTGCTGCTGCTTGGCGTCCTTGCCATTGCGGCATCGCTGCTGGCGACGGCGGGACTCGGCCTGATCTCGTTCGTGCCCTTTGCGGGCCTGGCCGTCATCCCGCTGCAGATTGCCGCGTGGCTCATCCGCGGCCTCGTGTTCCAGTACCTCTCGTTGACCGCGCTCGGCGCATACCTGAGCGAGTACCGAGCTTTCGCCCGGCGCGCCACGAAGCTCCGCATCGCATGAATCGCTACGACTCGTTTTTTTCGGCCGCTGCGCGTGTCATGCAGGAATCCGCCATCAGGCGGATGGGCGCGGTGCTTGGCAAGGGCTCCGACGTCATCTCCTTTGCGCCCGGCTACCCGGATCCGTCTATGTTTCCGTGGGAACACTTCCGCGCGACCGCCGCCGATCTGCTGAGCGGAACCGACGGGTCCGTTCTCCAATACGGCCCGACGCGGGGATTCAAGCCCCTTCTGGGCGCGATCGTCGAGATCCTGGATTCGCGAGGCATTGGAGCGACGCCGGACGAACTGCTCGTCACGACCGGTTCGCAGCAGGGACTGGACCTCGTCGCGCGGGTGCTGATCGATCCAGGGGACGTCGTGCTGGTCGAGCTGCCGTCCTATGTCGGCGCGTTGAGCGCGTTCAACAACGTCCAGGCCGCACTCGTTGGAGTCCGGCAGGAAGCGGACGGAATCGATCTCAACCATCTCGACGAGGTTGTCGCGCGGTTGCGAGCGGAGGGACGTCGCGCGCGAATGCTCTACGTCGTCCCGAACTTCCAGAATCCAACCGGTCTGCTCATCGGGAGAGACAAACGTACCCGCCTCCTCGAATGGGCGGAGCGAAACGATTTCCTGATAGTCGAAGACGATCCGTATCGCGACTTGTATTTCGACGCAGTCGGCGAGCCCGACATCCGGCCCATCAAGGCGGACGATCGCAACGGACGGGTCGTGTACATGAGCAGCTTCTCCAAGACGCTGGCGCCAGGCTTTCGCGTCGCGTGGATCGCGGGGCCGGCGCCCCTCGTGGCAAAGTTCGAGCTGGCGAAACAGGCCGAAGATCTCTGCACCGGCGGCTTCGATCAGCGGATGGTCTACGAATCGTATCGACGGGGCTGGCTGACGCGGCAGATTCCCATGCTTCGCCGCCACTATCAACAGAAGCGAGACGTGATGGCGGCTGCGCTCGATCGAGAGCTCGGCGATTTGATCAGTTATCCACAGCCGAGAGGCGGCTTCTTCCTCTGGGCGACACTTCCGGAGCACGTGAGCGCAGACACGATGCTCGACCCCGCGCTGCGCCACGGAGTCGTATACGTCGCCGGTTCCGCGTTCTTCGTCGACGGATCGGGACACAACACGCTGCGCCTCTGCTTTTCCGCTCCCACGCCGGAACGTATCGAAGAGGGCGTCAGCCGGCTGGCCGCTACGATCCGGGAAGCCTTGGAGAAACCTCGGGCGGCAGCGGCATCCCCGGGACGGTACTGAGCGGCGCGAGCGGCGGCTCGCGCGACAGCCCGACGCCAACGGCGGCCCATTCACCGGAAATCGCGCCAGCAATCGCGACAAGACTGACGTCCGACTTCAGCGCAACCTCGCCGCTGACTCGCGCGATCGGCGCCCCGAGCTCGGCCCATGCCGTCCAGCGGCCCGCCGGCGAGCCGTCGCGCTTGTCGAACAGCACGACGTCGGCCGAGAGCCCGCTCACGAGGATCCGGTCGTCCATGAGGGCCGGGCCATCGAGCGCCCGCATGGGAAGCGCCCGGCGCCATCGCTGAGATCCGTGGAATCGATCGAGGGCGCGCACCACGTTGTCGAGAGACACGAAGTAGACGCGCTCCGCGTCTACCACCGCGAGCCCGACGACGTCCGCGGCCGTCCGCCATCGCCAGCTGACGCCGCCCGAGCGCGCATCCAGACAATAGAAGAAGTTGTCCTGCGCGCCGACGAACACGCGGTCGTCGTCCACGAGGACTCGCCCGGGAGATCCCCCAAGCGGTCGCGACCAGCGCTCCTCGCCGGTCGCAAGATCTGCGAGAGCGACGCGGCCCTCGACGAGCGGCAACACCACCCGGTCGCCATCGACGGCTGGCGCGGCCGACAGCCGGCCCACCGTCCGCCGCCAGAGGAGTTGACCGTCGGTGGCCCTGATGGCGAGGATCTCGCCGCTCTCGATGCCGGCGATCAGCCAGCCGTCGCGCCAGACGGGCGCGGCATCGACAGGTCCGGATTCGAACCGCCATTTGACCTCGCCCGTGTCGGCCGCCAGCGCCCTGATCTCGTTGGATGTCGTCACGAACAGCATCCCGCCGCCGACGGCGGGCGCGCGTGTGGCCTCCACCTCGACAGACCAGCGTTCGCGTCCGGAGGCGACGGCCAGCGCCGACAGACGTCCGGCACGAAGAGAGATGAAGACGAGACCGCCGTCGGTGGTCGGCGGAGCGGACGGCCCGCTCCCGAGCGGCGTCCGCCATCTCTCCGCCATCGCCTGAGGCTGCGGTTGCGGTTTCGGCGTACTCGTCCGCTCGATCTGGGCGGCACCGCGACTCGCTTCGAACAGGATCAGGATCGCGAGAAGGGGAGCTGACCTACAAGATATTGTGGTGCGCGCTGCACGCACACGCTTATAATAGCGGGACACCCCGCCTGTGGCACACCAAACCATCATCGTTCTCGACTTCGGGTCGCAGTACACGCAGCTCATCGCGCGACGTTTGCGGGAGCTTTCCGTTTATTCACAGGTCCTGCCGTGCACGACGCCGGCTGAGGCGATTCGGGAAAAGCGGCCCGCCGGGATCATTTTGTCGGGCGGTCCGCGCAGCGTCTCGGAGCCTGGCGCACCGCGCTGCGACGATGGCGTGTTCGACATCGGGGTGCCGGTTCTCGGCATCTGCTATGGCATGCAGCTGATGGCGGACGCGCTCGGCGGCCGCGTGGCGCATGCGCCGCAGCGCGAGTACGGGCACGCGGTCGTCCGCGTCGAACGCGAGGCGCCGCTCTTCGCGTCGGTGCCGGGCGAGCTGCGCGTGTGGGCGAGCCACGGCGACTTCGTTGCCGAGGCGCCGTCCGGTTTCGCGGTGCTCGCGACGAGCGCCAACGCACCGGTCGCCGCGATGGAGGATCGCACGCGCGGCCTGTACGCGCTGCTGTTTCATCCGGAGGTCGCGCACACGGACCAGGGGCTCGAGATCCTGCGGAATTTCGCGTACGGCATCTGCGGCTGCACCGGCGACTGGACGATGTCGTCGTTCATCGACGAGACGATTGGCCGGATCCGCGCGCAGGTCGGCGACAAGCGGGTGGTGTGCGCGCTGAGCGGCGGCGTCGATTCCACGGTTGCGGCCGTGCTCATCCACCGCGCGATCGGCGATCGGCTGACGTGCGTCTTTGTCGACAACGGCGTACTCAGGCTCGACGAGGCCCGTCAGGTCCTGACGAGGTTCGAGCGCCTGCAGCTGCCCGTGGTGTTCGTCGACGCGTCCCACACCTTCCTGGAACGTTTGCAGGGCGTAACGGACCCGGAGCGGAAGCGCAAGATCATCGGCGCGACGTTCATCGACGTCTTCGACGCCAAGGCGGCCGAGCTCGGGAACTTCGACTTTCTGGCGCAGGGCACGCTCTATCCAGACGTCATCGAGAGCGTGTCGATCGTCGGTCCGTCCGTGGCGATCAAGAGCCACCACAACGTCGGCGGGCTGCCCGAACGCATGCGCTTCACCTTGATCGAACCGCTGCGAGAGCTGTTCAAGGATGAGGTGCGCCGCGTTGGTCTGCAGCTCGGGCTGGATGAAGAGTTCATCTGGCGTCAGCCGTTTCCGGGCCCGGGTCTCGCCGTCCGCGTGCTCGGCGAGATCACACACGACCGCCTCGATCTTGTTCGACGGGCGGACGCGGTTGTGGCTGAAGAAGTCAAGCGCGCAGGCTGGTACCGCAGGCTCTGGCAGTCGTTCGCGGTGCTCCTGCCCGTTCAGAGCGTCGGCGTGATGGGTGATGAACGGACCTACGAGTACACGATCGCCATCCGCGCGGTCGAGAGCCGCGATGGCATGACGGCCGACTGGGCGCGCCTGCCGCACGAGCTGCTCGCGTCGATCTCGTCGAGAATCGTCAACGAAGTCAAAGGCATCAACCGGGTCGTCTACGACATCAGCTCCAAGCCGCCGTCGACTATCGAGTGGGAATGACCGAGTTCGTCCACCTTCATCTTCATACTGAGTACTCGCTGCTCGACGGTGCCTGTCGCATCGACGAGCTGCTCGATCGCGCGGCGGAGCTGAAGATGCCCGCGCTGGCGGTGACCGAGCACGGGAACATGTTTTCGTCGGTCATCTTTCACGATCACGCACGCAAGCGCGGGATCAATCCGATCCTCGGGTGTGAGGTGTATGTCGCGCCGGACAGCCGTCTCACGAAGAGCGGCTCGCCGGGTGAAACGGCAAACCATCTCGTGCTGCTCTCGACGACGCTCGAGGGGTATCACAACCTCATCAAGCTCGTTTCCGCGGGCTATACCGACGGGTTCTATTACAAGCCGCGGATCGACAAGGGCCTGCTCGCCGCGCACGCCAGGGGGCTCATCGGCCTGTCGAGCTGCCTGAAAGGGGAAGTCGCCACCGCGCTCCGCACCGACCAGCTGGAGCGCGCGCGGAGCGCCGCCGCCACGTATCGGGACATCCTTGGACGAGACAATTTCTTTCTCGAGCTCCAGTACCAGGGCCTCGAGGAGCAGCGCACGGTCAATTCCGGGCTTCCCGGATTGGCCCGCGATCTCGGCCTCGGAATGGTGTGCACGAACGACGTCCACTACCTGACCCAGGCCGATCATCATCCGCACGACATCCTTCTGTGCATCGGCACGGGAAAAGTCGTGAACGACGCCGAGCGTCTGCGTTACCACGGCGATCAGTTCTTCCTGAAGACCCCGGCGGAGATGGCGGCGGTCTTCGGTGATTTCCCGGAAGCGCTCAGGAACACCGTTGCGATCGCCGAGCGCTGCAACGTCGTCCTGCCGTCGGGCGAGAATCACCTGCCGAATTTCGACGTTCCCGCGCCGTTCACCGTCGACGACTACTTCGAGCACATGGTTCGCGAGGGGTTCGCGGGGCGGTTGCCTCGTCTGCGCGAAATGGCGGGCGCCGGCTCCCTCCGCCATTCGCTCGAGGAATATTCCGCCCGTCTCGACTACGAGATCGAGATGATCAAGAAGATGAGGTATCCAGGGTACTTCCTCATCGTCTGGGACTTCATCCGATACGCCCGCGAACGTGATATCCCGGTCGGACCTGGTCGCGGCTCAGCGGCGGGCAGTCTTGTCGCGTACTGTCTGCGGATCACCGACGTGGACCCGCTGCAGTACGACCTGATCTTCGAGCGGTTCCTCAACCCCGAACGCGTGTCGCTGCCCGACATCGACATCGACTTCTGCGAGCGTCGCCGCGGGGAAGTCATCGAATACGTCACCCGCAAGTACGGCCGCGAGAACGTCGCGCAGATCATCACATTCGGCACGATGAAGGCCCGCGCCGTCGTCCGCGACGTCGGCAGGGCGCTCGACATCCCGTTCGCCGACGTCGACCGCGTCGCCAAGCTGATTCCGCCGGCGCTCGACATGACGCTCGCCAAGGCGCTCGAGGAGAACCCGGCGCTGAGGGAAGCGTCGCAGAAGGACGAGCGGGTGAAAGACCTGCTGGCGACGGCCCGGCGGCTGGAAGGCATGACCCGGCACGCGTCGGTACATGCGGCCGGCGTCGTCATCGCGCCGAAGCCGATCACCGAGTTTGCGCCGCTCTATAAAGGCCAACGGGACGAGATCACGACCCAGCTCGCCATGAAGGAGATCGAGCGCATCGGTCTCCTCAAGATGGACTTCCTCGGCCTCAGCACGCTGACGCTGCTCGACGACTGCGTCCGGCACATCGCGGAAACGACGGGCGTGCAGATCGACCTCGACGCGCTGCCGCTCGATGATGCGAAAACGTATCAATTGTTCTGCGAGGGTCAGACGTACGGCATCTTCCAGTTCGAGAGCTCTGGCATGCGTGACACGCTGCGCAAAGCCAAGCCGCAGTGCCTCGAGGACCTGATCGCCCTCAACGCGCTGTACCGGCCCGGACCGCTGCGCGGCGGCGTCGTCGACGACTACATCGCGCGGAAGCATGGGCGCGTGGAGATCAAGTACGAGCTTCCGCAGCTCGAGCCCGTGCTCAAGGAGACGTACGGCGTCATCGCGTATCAGGAACAGGTCATGCGGCTCGCAAGTGATCTGGCGGGCTTCACGATGGGCGAGGCGGACCTGCTCCGCAAGGCGATGGGCAAGAAGAACGCCGCCGTTATGCAGGCGCAGCGCCAGAGGTTCGTGCAGGGATGCAAGGCGCGCGGCGTGAGCGAGAAGAAGGCCGGAAAGATCTTCGATCTCATGGAGTACTTCGCCGGATACGGCTTCAACAAGTCGCATTCGACGACGTACGCGCTGCTGGCCTATCAGACGGCATACCTGAAGGCGAACTATCCGCACCACTTCATGGCGGCGCTGCTGACCATCGAGTCGCAGAACACCGACAAGCTCGCCATGTATCTGGGAGAATGCCGCGAGCTGGGCGTGCCCATCCTTCCGCCAGACATCAACACGAGCGAGCTCCACTTCACGGTCAAGCCGGACGGCGTGCGGTTCGGACTCGGCGCCGTTCGAAACGTCGGGCAAGGCGCCATTCAATCGATGCTCGAGACGCGTTCCGCCCTGGGCCGCATCGACTCGATCTTTACGCTGAGCGAGATGGCCGACCTGCGGCTGGTGAACAAGCGCGTGCTGGAGAGCCTGGTGAAGGCTGGCGCGTTCGACTCGCTCGCGCCGGGCGTGAACGGCGGCGGCCCGGCAGCGCTTCGCGCGAAGCTCTTTGCCGCGGTCGATCGGGCCATCGAGCACGGCAGCCGTGTTCAGCGGGATCGCGAGAAAGGGCAGTCGGATCTGTTCGGCGGCTCCGATGCCGACCCCGGCATGCACACGATTCCGCTTGCCGACGCACCGCCGTGGACCGAGGCGCAGCAGCTCGTTGGCGAGAAGGAGGCGCTCGGCTTCTACATGAGCGGTCACCCTATCGACCGGTTTGCCGACGAGCTCGGCGCGTTCGGCGCGCGTCGTCTCGCGGCGCTCGTGACGTCGGAGGCGGACGTGGCCGCCGCGGGCATCGTTGGCGCGGTGCGGGCGCTCAAGACCCGGAAGGGCGACCGCATGGCGGTCTTCGCGTTCGAAGATGTCGGCGCCAGCGTGGAGGTCGTCGTCTTCCCCGAAGCGTTTCAGAAGTTCGGGTCCCTCGTCGTCAGCGACGCCATGCTGGTCGTGCGCGGCAAGTTCGAGAAGGATGACGAGTCCGCGCGGCTGGTCGCCACCGAGATTCTGCCTCTGACGTCAGTCAGGGAGCGGATCGCGCGGGAAGTGGCGATCCGGCTCTCGGTCCCGCCTCACGGGAGGCCGACTTTCGAGGCGCTGGCGGAACTTCTCGCCAGGCATCGCGGCGACCGGCGTGTCTCGCTGGAGCTCGACGTTCGCGGCCAGCCGGGACCGATGCGGGTCGTGGCCGACGTCGCGCAGGTGCGGGTGCGTCCGTCCGAAAAGCTCGTCGCGGAAGTCGAGGCGCTTTGCGGCAACGGTACGGTAACCTTGCGCTGACCGCACACATGCCATCCGACCAGTTCCTGGAGTTCGAAGAACCACTCGCAGTCCTGCACAAGGAAATTGAAGCAATCGGGCTCATGCCGAAAACGCCCGAGCGCGAGCGATCGATCGAGAGCCTGCGGAGACGGGCCGAGCAGCTGCGCGCGGAGATCTACGCCGGGCTCACGCCCTGGCAGCGCGTCCTCGTGGCGCGGCATCCGAACCGGCCGAATACGCTCGATTACGTCGAGCGGCTCATGAGCGGCTTCATGGAGCTGCACGGCGATCGGCGGTTCGCGGACGACCACGCCATCATTGCCGGACTCGCGTTTTACAAGGATCAGTCTGTCGCGGTGATCGGTCATCAGAAGGGCCGCGACACGAAGCAGAAGATCTTCCGCAATTTTGGTTACGGCCGCCCGGAGGGCTACCGCAAGGCGCTGCGCGTGATGCGGCTCGCAGAGAAATTCGGCAGGCCCGTGGTGGCATTCATCGACACTCCGGCCGCGTATCCGGGAATGGAATCGGAGGAACGCGGCGTCGCCGAAGCGATTGCGTTCAACCTGCGCGAGATGACGCTGATTGAGGTTCCGATCATCGTCATCGTATGCGGAGAGGGCGGGAGCGGCGGAGCACTCGGCATCGCGATTGGCGATCGGGTGCTCATGCAGGAGTTCGCGGTGTACAGCGTGATTCCTCCCGAGGGGTGTGCCGCCATTCTCTGGCGCGACAGCAATCGCAAGGTCGAGGCGGCCGCGGCGCTCAAGATCACCGCTCCGGACCTTCAGGCGCTCGGCATCATCGACGAGATCGTGCCGGAACCGAATGGGGGAGCGCACAACGACTTCGAACAGGCCTGCGCGCTCCTGGACGCCGCGCTGACGCGAGCCCTGACGGCCGTCGCGGCCGAGAGCCGCGAACAGCGGCTCGAGCGGCGCTATCGGAAATTCAGACAGATGGGAAGCGACGGACAGGCCTTCGTGGATACCGCGAGAGTCACTCGGAAGCTGGGCGACTCGGTTTCCGCGACTGTTCCAGCTGAAGCAAAGCCGGCGGCTGCCATGCGGGCGAAACCGCATTTGAAAGACGGCGCCTGAATGCTGAAGTGGTGTCATGAGACTTGCGATGAGCCGCAGGTCGCCGCCCTTTCTTCCGCCATCGGCGTCGACCCGATCGTTGCCCGCCTGCTGTGCCTCCGCGGCCTGGGCGACCCCGAAGCGGCGCTCAGATTTCTCCGGCCCTCACTCGATCATCTCCACGACCCCTACCGCCTGACGGACCTCTCGCGGGCCGTCGACCGGCTCGAGCGTGCGATAGCCACCGGGGAACGAATCGCCATCCACGGCGATTACGACGTGGACGGCATCACCTCTACCGTCATCCTTCGCCGCGCGCTGGAGTTGCTCGGCGGGCAGGTGGTGCACTTCATTCCCGAGCGCCTGAAAGATGGCTACGGGCTTCAGCCTGCTGCCATCGAGCGGCTTCACGCCGACGGCGTGCACCTCATCGTCTCCGTCGATTGCGGCATCCGCGGCATGGAGGCGGCAACGCGTGCGCGTGAGCTCGGGGTCGATCTCATCATCACCGATCACCACGAGCCTGATGGTCAACTGCCGCCTGCGCTGGCGGTGATCAACCCGAAACGCACCGACTGCGTGTACCCCGACAAGAACCTCGCAGGAGTTGGCGTTGCGCTCAAGCTGGTTCAGGCGATCTGCGCACGCGCGGGGAAGGAACGATGGCTGCCGGCATTCGTCAAGGTCGCCGCCATCGGCACGCTCGCGGATGTGGTGCCTCTCGTCGGCGAGAACCGCGTCATCGCGCGCCTCGGGCTCGACGGGCTGTCGAAGGGCCGGCACACCGTTGGGCTGCGATCGCTTCTCGAGTGCGCCGGCCTGAGCGGCAAGCGGATCGACAGCCATCATGTGTCCTTCATGATCGCGCCGCGCGTGAACGCCGCCGGGCGCATGAGCACGCCGGACATCGCGACGCGCCTGCTGCTCGCTTCAAACGACGCCCTCGAGGAAGAGGCTCGCGCCCTGGCCGAGCAGTTGAACGCCGAGAACCTCAAGCGCCAGCTCGAAGAGGCTGACATCGTCGCTCAGGCGAAGAAACTCATCGAGAGCGATCCGGCCGTGGGCGCGCACAACGTGCTCGTGGTCGCAGGTGACGGGTGGCACCGGGGCGTCATCGGGATCGTCGCATCGAAGATCGTGGACGCGTACCATCGCCCGGCGATTGTGCTGTCGCTCGACGGAGCCGTCGCACACGGGTCGTGCCGCAGCATCCCGGCGTTCAACATGCTCGGCGCGCTGGAGGACTGCCACGATCTCTTCCTGCGCTTCGGCGGCCACCGGCAGGCGGCGGGTTTGACGATGGAGGCGGCGCGGGTCGGGGAGTTCAGGGCGCGTATCAACGCGTACGCCGACGAGCGCCTCGAGCCCGAAGACCTGATGCCGCGCCTCAGGATCGACACCGCCCTCGGGCTGCGTGCGATCGGGCCCGACCTCGTCGAAGGTCTCTCGGCGCTCGAGCCGTTCGGACTCGGTAACCCTCGCCCGGTCTTTCACGCGTCACCCGTCGAGATCGTCGACGGCCCAAGGGTGCTCAAGGAACGCCACGTCCGGATGACATTCCGGCAGGACGGCCGGGTCTTTCGCGGCATCGCGTGGCGCGCCGCCGAGCGCGCGTCGTTCTTCGACGAGCACCGCACCGGCCTGGCGCTCGCGTTCTCGCTCGATCGGGACGAGTACCAGGGCGAGACCTACGTGCAGATCTCAGTCGCCGACATCAAACCCGCCTAAGGCAGCCCTAAATGGCTGCGCTCCAAGAAGAAAGGGATACGCATGCGATAATTTGCAGATCAACGCATGTTGACCTGGCAGAAGCGTCTCCGAGCCGCGCTGGCCGTCCTGATCCTGGTGGTTGCGGCGGCCGTCGTTTTCGCGCTGCGAACCTCCCGGACGCCGACAGAGGTCCCGCCGCCAGCGAGAATCGACAGCAAGGCCGCGGTCGAAGCCCAGGGACGCGGCGTCTACACGCGCACAGCCGACGGACGGACGATCTTCACGCTGACGTTCGACCGCCAGCTGGCGTATCCGGACGGCCGTACGGAGTTGAGCGGGGTAGAGCTCGTGCTCCCGAACCGGAACGGACGCACGTTTCGAGTCAGGGCAAAGGGCGCACGGCGGCGCGATGCCGAGCCTGGAAAGGAGCTCGGCGCCGTGACGTTCGACGGCGGCGTACTCATGACCGGCGACGACGGTCTCCGCGTGGAAACCGACTCAGCCGCCTACGACGAGAAGACGCGCGTCGTCCGCGCCAACTCGAAAGTGACGTTCAGCCGGGGCCGTACGAGCGGGACCGGCATGGGCGCCACCTACGATGAAGCAACGGACACCTTTACGCTTCTCGATCAGGCCAGGATCGTCGTCGCGCCGGACGACGCCGGCCAGGGCGCCATGACGATCAATTCGTCTCGCGCCGCACTCGGGCGCACCGATCGCGTCGTCAGGCTCGAAGGCGGCGTGACCGTCGTCGGATCGCCGCAGTCGGCAACTGCGGAAACGGCGATCGTGAGGCTGACGCCCCAGGACACGACCGATCGGATCGACCTCACTGGCCGCGCAACGGTGACGGGCGATGCCACCGGTCCTTTTCGATCGATGCGAGGCGACACGATTGTTCTCGATTACGGCGCGGACGGCAGGACGCTCGAGCGCTCGACGCTGACCGGCACGGCATCGGCCGACTTGTCGTCCGCGTCCGGCGCGCGCACGCTCTCGGGAAACTCGATCGACGCCACGCTCGGATCCGCCGGACAGACCGTCACCGCTCTGATGGCGTCCGGCAACGTCGTGCTGACGCTTCCCGCTGATGCGGCGTCCAAGAGCGCGGCGCGAACCGTCAAGTCGGCCACGCTCAAAGGCGG
>DATAFJ010000188.1:0-17917 GCA_036257535.1 Vicinamibacterales bacterium
CCTTGGCCTGCGTCTTCACGCTCATGTCGCCGATCTCGTCGAGGAAGAGCGTCCCGCCGTCCGCCAGCTCGAACTTCCCTCGCCGATCCGCCACCGCGCCGGTGAATGCGCCTTTCATGTGGCCGAACAGCTCCGACTCGATCAGCTCCTCGGGGATCGCCGCGCAGTTGACCTCGATGAACGGACCGTTCCGGCGCCGGCTCATCGAGTGAATCGACCGCGCGACGAGCTCCTTACCCGTACCGTTCTCGCCGTAGATGAGCACGCGGCCGTTTGTGGGCGCGGCCATCGCCACCTGCTCGCGGAGCTGCGCCATGACGTAGCTGTCTCCGACCATCACCAGGCGCCGATCGACCGTGGCCCTGAGGGCGCGATTCTCCGCTTCGAGCTCCCGCTGCCGAAGCGCGTTCCTCACGGCGAGCACGGTCTTCTCGAGCGACAGCGGCTTCTCCACGAAGTCGTAGGCGCCGAGCTTGATCGCCCGCACCGCCGATTCGATATTGCCGTGGCCGGAGATCATTACGACGGCGGCATCGGCACGCCGCTCGCGCAGGCGCTGGAGCGTCGCGAGGCCGTCCATGCCGGGCAGCCAGATGTCGAGGACGACGAGGTCGACCGGGCCGCGCGCGAGCCGATCGAGACAGGCTTCGCCGCTCGGCACCGCTTCGACCGTGTAGCCCTCGTCTTTCAGAACTCCGGTGAGCGACGACCGAACGCCCGCTTCGTCATCGACAATGAGAATCGTTTGTCGCACGTCCTGGATTCTGGATTCCCGTTACAACGGCAGCTCGATCGTGAACTTCGTCCCCTTCGGCGGATTGTCGGCGACCTCGATGCTGCCGCCGTGCTCGATCACGATCCGGCGCACGATCGCGAGGCCGAGGCCGCTGCCGCGCCGCTTCGTCGAATAGTACGGCATGAAGAGCTTGTCCCGATCCGCCGGCGGGATACCGGGGCCGTTGTCGGCGACGACAATTCGCGCGACGCCGTGCGGCTCGTCGGACACCGTCGACACGACGATGACACCAGCCCCGCCGTCGCGTCCGCCCATGGCCTCGACGGCGTTGTCCACGAGATTGATTACGACGCGCTTGATCTGTTCGGGGTCGACGCGGACCGGCGGGAGCTCGTCCGCAAACGCGCGCTCGATCCGGACCGCCCGGAACAGACCGTCGTAAAGCAGCAGCGTCTCGTGAAGGACCGCGTTGAGGTTCGACGGCACGGCGCGCGGCGTTGGCATCCGAGCGAACTGCGCGAACTCGTCGACGAGCGCCTTCAGCGACTCGACCTCGGCGACGATCGTGTCCGTGCACTCCTCGACCAGCGCTCGTGCGTTCGGAGGCGCGCCACCGAAATGCCGGCGCAGCCGTTCGGCCGAGAGCTGGATCGGCGTCAGCGGGTTTTTGATCTCGTGCGCGAGACGCCTGGCCACGTCGCGCCAGGCCGCAACGCGCTGCGCGCGAATCAGCGGCGTCACGTCGTCGAAGACGAGCACCGCGCCGGCGACGTCCCCGGTTTCGCCGGTCAACGCCGTCGCCGCGGCGGCAAAGTGCAGCTCGCGCCCTTCGTGGACGAGCGCGACCTCCTGCGCGACCGGCGCGGCGGCGCCGCCCAGCGCGCGGGCGACGATCGCCCCGAGCGGTTTCAGCTCTTCACGGCCGAACACCTCCGCGCAGGGACGCCCGACAGCGCCGTCGAAACCAAGCTGCCGTCCGGCCGCAGCGTTGACCGTGGTCACGGTTCCGTCAGGACCGATCGACACGACGCCGGTCGCAATCCGCTGGAGGATCGTCTCGATGTAATGGCGGCTCTGCTCGAGCGTGATGTTCTGCCGCTCGAGGTCCGTCCGGGAGCGATCCAGCCGCCGCTGACTGACGGCGAGCTCACCGGCCATCGTGTTGAACGCCTCGACGAGCGAGCCGAACTCGTCTGCCGTCTCCTGCTCGATACGATGATCGAGCCGCCCGGATCCGATTGCGCGCGCCCCTTCGGCCAGCATCTGCACCGGGCGCGTGATGCGCTTCGCGATGTACACGCCCATCCACGTCGCGCTTGCCAGCACCATCAGCGTCATCAGGAGGAAGAACGACAGGTACACACCTTCGAGCGGCCGGCGCAACACGCGCAACTGGCTGTAGTCCTCGTACGCCTCGACGATGCGGCGTGAGTGCGTGGCGAGCGATCCGCTCAGATAGTCGCTGGCGATGACGACGCCGGCGGCCGCGCCGGACGCCGTCCGGACCACGGCCGGCGCGCGGACGAGCTCACCGCCGCCTTCGAGAGGATCGTGCTGCGCGCGCAGCTCGCCGCCGCCGGCGACCCGCTCGGCAAGGCGATCCGCAAACGCCCGGAGATGACCTCGAGGCATCGAGGAGGACTCGACCGCGACCACAGGCACCGCGGCAGGCCGCGATCCGGGCTTTCGGACGATGCGGTAGACCTCGACGAGGCCCAGCCGCTGCTGCGTGATCTCAGGCGTGATCACTGCCCGGACGGCCTCGACATCGCCGCCGGCGAGGCGATCGCCGTTAATCGCCCGCGCGATACGCTCGCTATGCCCCAGCACGAGCCGCTCGCGCTCCTGGTAATAGTCGCCGGCAATCTGGTTCGCCGACTTGAGCACGTCTTCGATCGGCGCGCTGAACCACCGCTCCGCCGTCCGGCGGATGAGCTCGCTGCCGATGATGAGGACGAGCACCGACGGAACGATCGTCATCGCGAGCAGCGCCGCCACCAGCTTGGCCCGGAAGCGCGCAAAGGGCAGCGCGCGGCGCCGCTCCACGACGAGCTTGATGATGTTGCGCGCGAGATAGAACACGAACACGCACACCATCGTGAAGTCCACGAAGACGAGCGCGTTCAGAACGACTTCGGACAGAAAGTCGGGATACAGCTCCGTGGACCGGCCGGCGAAGAGGACGAGACCGACGAGCGTGGCGACGAGCAGACACAGCCCGGCGATGATCAGGCGCGGGTTGTCACGGAACGGCCGGCGGGACGAGGCCGCCGCTGGAGGAGGCGCCTGGGACGCTACCGGAACAGGGCTACCGTTCATCCTTGACGTTGAGCAAGTCCTTCAGCTCGGTCATGAACTCGCCGATGTCGCGAAAGTGCCGGTACACGGACGCGAACCGCACGTAGGCCACCTTGTCGAGCCGCCGGAGCTCCTGCATGACGAAGGCGCCGATCTCCTCGGTGGAAATCTCTTTCTCCGGCCGCTCCTGAAGCCGCTGCTCGACCTGGTCGGCGATCGCCTCGAGCGCCGCGACGCTGACGGGCCGCTTCTCGCACGCTTTCAGGAGGCCGGCGATCAGCTTCTGCCGCTCGAACCGCTCGCGGCTGCCGTCCTTCTTCACGACCATGTAGGGAATCTCGTCAATCCGCTCGTAGCTCGTGAAGCGCTTCGCGCACTCGAGGCACTCCCTCCGTCGCCGGATGACCTCGCCTTCCTTGCTCTCCCGCGAGTCGACGACCTTGTCGCCGAGATGACCACAGTAAGGGCACTTCATCTTTTATCTGCTATTTGCGCCGGGGGCCTACGCCCGGCGCCCGCCACGGCTCGCTTACGCTCGGCCTGACGATGCCTGGCAAAGGATCGTTTGCGTCCTTCGCCTTCCCCGCCAGACGCGTGATCCCGCCGAGCGAGAGGCCTTCCTGAGCCATGAAAAAGATGCCGGCGGCTGCGACTGGCACGAACTGACTCGCGTGCAGCGCCAGCGCGCAGCTGACCGAGCGGTCGTTGTCGAAGCCGTAGAACGCCGTCGCGCCGATCCGGAACGCCTCATGAAACCCGCCGATTCCCCCAGGTGTCGGGACTGCCACGCCGACGACGAGCAGCGCGAGGAGGAGGAACGTGCCGGTGAACGGGAACGTCAAATCGAATGCGCGCGCCACCATCCAGACCGCGAGGGCGATACCGAGCCACACGGGCATGGACAGTGCAAGGGCGGCGAACAGATCGCGGGGCCGACGCATCGCAGCGAAGCCGCCCGCGAAGCGCTCAACCAGTCTGGCGAGCTTGCGGGCCAGGTTCGCGGGCATTATCCGTTCAATCGTGAGCGTCATGCGGCCCAGCCGCTCGGGATGGCCGGCGAGACCGATCATGACGGCGAGCGCGACACCCGCGGTAGCGGCGGCGGCGGCGCCGCCCAGCTTAATGGCGCGGTAGAGTCGGGCGTCGACGGTATCCATGCCGGGATCGAACAGGACGACGAACGAGCCGAAGAGCAGCAGAACGGCGATCAGGTCGAGAACGCGTTCGACGACAATCGTCGCGAGGACGGCCGGGAAGCTCAATCCTTCGTGGCGCGCCAGAAGCAGCGGACGCACGGCCTCGCCGGGCCTGGCGGGCAGGAGCGTGTTCAGCGCAAAGCCGATCACCGTCGTGCGGAACGCGGTACGGAAGCGCGTCGGGCCGAGCGCGGCGAGCAGGTACTGCCAACGCAAAGCGCGCGTCAGGTAGACCAGCGCCATGACGCCAACCGACGCGACGATCGGTAGCGGGCTCGCCCGCCGGAGCTCCGTCCAGACCGAAGTCAGGTCGGCATTCCGGAGGAAGAGCGCCAGCAGCGCGACGGTCACTGCGAGGACGACGCCCGTTCTGAGCTCGGATCGCAAGGGTAGTATAAAGATACCTTCAAATTGATGGGAAAACGCGAGTTACTGCTGATTGTCGCCTTCCTCGTCACCGGCATGGTCGTCTACCAGGTCGCGGCGCCAGCCCGGTCCGAGAGCGGATCCCGGTTCTCGTTCCACCGGATGGTGGAGGGCCTTCGACGGGAACTGCGCGCCAACAGCGCCGAGGCCGAGCACACGAACGAGAGCGCGATTCCGGTCGCGGAGGGCGTCGCCGAGCTTCGAGTGGCAGAGGTCCGATCAATCACTATCGTCGGCGAAGACCGGGACGACATAGCAGCCTCGCTCCGGGTCCACTCGACGGGGGTGGACGAGGCGGACGCGCTCGCCCTGGCGAAACGGACAGCGGTCAAGGTCCAGCAGACGGGATCCGTCGTGGACGTGAAGGTCGAATACCCGGTCGAAGGTCAGCAGCGTGCCGAACTGACGCTGAAAATCCCGAAACGGTTGAGCGTCCGGCTGACCGACATCCGGGGAACGACCCAGCTCGACGGCATCCAGAATCTGACGCTCGACGAGAGCCGCGGTGAGCTCACGGTGACCAACCTCTCCGGCGAGCTTCGCGGCAGCTTTCAGGGCGGGCGGCTGCGCGCTGAGAGCGTCGGCAGCGCGAGGCTCACGGCGCGGCGCGCCGAGATCGAGATCGACCGGATCGACAAAGACGCGTCGCTCGATCTCTCGGGCGGCTCGCTGAACGTGAAGCGCGTCGGCGGTCGGCTCGAGTTGACGACGAACAGGGTCGAGGTGGAGATCGAAGAGGCGGCGGGTGAGGTGCGCGCGAACCTCGCGGAAGGCCGGATCGAGCTCGGCGGCGTGCGCCATGAGGCGCGCATCGATGGACGCCGCACGGAAGTGACGATTCAGCTCGAGGAGCCGGTGCCGGTGACCGCGTTCACCAACGACGAGCCGCTGACCGTGCGCCTCCCGGCGGAAGGCGGGATGACGATCGACGCAACGTCAACAGGCGGCGAGATCATCGTGCCCGACACGCTGCGCGAGTCGCTGCGCGTCGAGAAGACAGCCGACGAACAGCGCACGCGCGGCGGCATCCGCGGCGGCGGTCCCGCGATCTCGCTGCGCGTGACGCGCGGCGACGTCGTCCTCAAGCAATAACTCGACACTTGATCGAAAGACGAAGCACGACAGACGACGGACGACGACCGTGAGGTGTTTTGAGACATTGACTCGCGCGGAGCCATCGCCTAAGCTTGTCGCCTTCCGAGGCACCGTTGCTGTCTTCTGCACCCATCATTGAATCTGCACTGTCCGGTCTCACGCTTTACAAGCGCGGCAAGGTTCGCGACGTTTACGATCTCGGCGACACGCTCCTGATCGTCGCCACCGATCGCATCTCCGCGTTCGACTATGTGCTCGCCACAGGCATTCCGGACAAGGGCCGCGTACTGACACAGCTTTCAGCGTTCTGGTTCCGCGAGCTCGCCGACGTCACGCAGCATCATCTTCTGTCGATCGACCCATCCGAGTTCCCCGCACTGACGCGTCCGCACGCCGCCGCGCTCGCGGGACGATCGATGCTCGTTCGAAAGACCGAGCCGGTTCCGATCGAGTGCGTGGCGCGCGGATATCTCTCTGGATCGGGATGGAAGGAATACCAGCAGAAGGGCGACGTCTGCGGCATCCGGCTGCCCGCCGGGCTTCGCGAGTCCGACCGGCTTCCCGAGCCGATCTTCACGCCCGCGACGAAGGCGGAATCGGGACACGACGTCAACATCTCGGAGGCGGAGGCCGCCAGGATCGTGGGTGCCGATCTCGTCGCCCTCCTCAAGGCACTGACCCTCGAGCTGTACCGCCGCGGCGCCGAATACGCTGCCGCCCGCGGCATCATCGTTGCCGACACGAAGTTCGAGTTCGGGCTGGCCGGTGGCGCCTCGCCCGATCATCTGGTTCTCATCGACGAAGTGCTGACGCCCGACTCCTCCCGGTTCTGGCCGAAGGAGGAGTACTCCCCCGGGCGCGGCCAGCCCAGCTTCGACAAACAGTACGTCCGCGACTACCTGGAAGAGATTCGCTGGAACAAACAGCCGCCGGTGCCCTCGCTGCCCGATGACGTCGTGCAGCGAACCCGGGAGAAGTACCTCGAAGCTTACCGCCTGCTCACAGGGCGGTCGCTCACCTAGGGCCGGCGGAGGCGTCTTGCGAGAGCAGCTCGAAAAGCTGGTCCAGGAAATGATTGACCGCGGCATCCTCTACGAGGATGCGAAGCGCGAGTTCGAGCGGGTCTTCATCCAGCGCGCGCTGGCGCGATCGGGGGGTAGCCTCCTCAAGGCCGCGAAGATCCTCGGCCTCCACCGGAACACGATGACCCGGAAGATCACGGAGTACAAGATCAAGAGACGAGGGGTTGCTTAACCCTCTCAATGCCGAAGGCCTAACGCCGAATGCCGCGTAACGCCCAGCGACCTTTGGGCATTCGGCATCAGGCATCTGGCATTCGAGCGGCCCTTGACAGGCGGGCGCCGGCTCAATATATTTAGCAGTCGGCAGCTGCGAGTGCTAACCCGCAGAGCCAACCAGGTCAGACTTAGGTCATCCAAAAAAGGGGCTCAGCGCCCAACCCATTGTCCCAGTAGGAGATGAGTGTCATGCCAGCGACAGCCACGAAAACCAAGGTAAGACCGCTCCACGACCGGATCATCGTGCAGCGGCTGGAGGAGCAGGAGCAGAAGGTCGGCGGGATCATCATCCCGGATACGGCCAAGGAGAAGCCCCAGCAGGGCAAAGTGATCGCGGTCGGCAAGGGAAAGGTCGAGAAGGACGGCAAGGTCACGCCGCTCGACGTGAAAGCGGGCGACACGATTCTGTTCGGCAAGTACTCGGGCCAGGAGATCAAGCTGGACGGGGACGAGTATCTGATCATGCGCGAAGAGGAAGTGCTCGGGGTCATCGAGGGATAACCGTAGGCCCGACCGTCACGTCGGGCGTGTGGAAAGAGGAGACAGAAAGCAATGGCAAAGCAGATTGTCTACGGAGAGGAGTCGCGCCAGGCGATCCTGCGCGGCGTGAACGCCCTCGCCGACGCCGTCAAGGTCACGCTGGGGCCGAAGGGCCGCAACGTCGTCCTCGACAAGAAATTCGGGTCGCCGACGATTACCAAGGACGGCGTCACGGTCGCCAAGGAGATCGAGCTCAAGGACACGCTCGAGAACATGGGCGCGCAGATGGTCCGCGAGGTCGCCAGCAAGACGAGCGACATCGCCGGCGACGGCACGACCACGGCCACCGTGCTCGCACAGGCGATCTTCCGTGAGGGCGCAAAGAACGTCGCGGCTGGGGCGAACCCGATGGAAGTGAAGCGCGGCATCGAGAAGGCCGTCGAGGTCATCGTCGATCAGCTGAAGAAGCAGTCCAAGAAGGTCGAGAACAGCTCGACGGCGATCGCCCAGGTCGGCACGATCTCGGCGAACAGCGACGAGCAGATCGGCAAGATCATCGCGGACGCGATGGACAAGGTCGGCAAGGACGGCGTCATCACGGTCGAAGAGGCCCGCACGCTCGAGACGACGATGGAAGTCGTCGAGGGCATGCAGTTCGACCGGGGCTACCTCTCCCCCTACTTCGTGACGGATCCCGAGCGCATGGAAGTGGTGCTCGAGAACCCGGTCATCCTCATCCACGAGAAGAAGATCAGCTCGATGAAGGACCTGCTTCCGCTCCTCGAGCAGGTGGCGCGCGCGGGACGTCCGCTCGTGATCATCGCGGAGGACGTGGACGGCGAGGCGCTCGCGACGCTGGTGGTGAACAAGCTGCGCGGCACGCTCCAGGCCGCGGCTGTGAAGGCGCCGGGCTTCGGCGACCGCCGCAAGGCGATGCTCGAAGACATCGCGATTTTGACCGGCGGGCGCGCGATCACCGAGGACCTCGGGATCAAGCTCGAGAACATCAAGCTCGATGATCTCGGCAAGGCGAAGAAGGTCACGATCGACAAGGACAACACGACCCTCGTCGAGGGCGCGGGCTCGCAGAACTCGATTCAGGGCCGCGTGAAGCAGATCCGCACGCAGATCGAAGAGACCACGTCCGACTACGACCGCGAGAAGCTGCAGGAGCGGCTCGCAAAGCTCGTAGGCGGCGTCGCGGTCATCAAGGTCGGCGCGGCAACCGAGACCGAGATGAAGGAGAAGAAGGCTCGCGTCGAGGATGCGATGCACGCGACGAAGGCCGCCGTCGAAGAGGGAATCGTTCCCGGCGGCGGCGTTGCGCTCATCCGGGCTTCGAAGGCGCTCGACACGCTGAAGCTCGAGGGCGATCAGCGCGTGGGCGTCGAGATCACGCGCAAGGCGCTCGAGTCGCCGCTCCGCTGGATTGCCACCAACGCCGGCGAAGAGGGCTCGATCGTCGTCCAGCGCGTCAAGGAGGCCAAGGACGAGGAAGGCTTCAACGCCGCGACCGGCAAGTACGAGAACCTCGTGCAGGCCGGCGTGATAGACCCGACGAAGGTCGTCCGTACGGCGCTGCAGAACGCGGCGTCGATCGCGTCGCTCCTCCTCACCACCGAGGCGCTCGTTTCCGAGATCCCGGAGGAGAAGAAGGAAGCTCCCGCTCCGCACGGCGGCGGGATGGGGGGAATGTACTAACGCTGGCGGTTCTGGGTTCTCGGTTCAGGGTTCAAGGTAAGGTTCCGGGTTCCTGGTTCAGGGTTCAGGGTTCAGGGTTCGGTTCGGGGTTCAAAGCAAGAAGCCCGGCGAGGATCGTCCTCGCCGGGCTTTTTTATTGCGGAACCTAGAACCTCGAGAACCTCGAACCACTACCTAGAACCACCCTTGAACCCTGCACCCTGAACCCCGAACCGTGTGTTAGCGCAGAGTAAACGTGAGCTCGACGGTCACGAGCACGGGGACGGCCTGACCGAGGCGAGTGCCGGGGATGAAGCGCCACTGCTTGACGGCGTTGATGGCCTGCTGGTCGAGGCCGAACGTGCGATCGAGCGAGCGGGTCACCTGCACGGCGCCGACGGTGCCATCCGGCTGCACGACGGCCTCGAGCTCCACGACGCCCTGGATCTTCGCGCGCATCGCGTCGGCGGTGTACTGCGGCTTCACTTCGCGGATTACGCGCGGCAGCTCGATGCCGGATCCCGGTCGGTACGCGCCGCCGCCGAAGCCTCCGCCATACCCCGGACCCAACCCAGAACCCTGACCGGGCCCCATGCCCGTTCCTGTCCCGCTGCCGGCTCCAGGACCGGAGCCAGGACCACGAGAGTCGGTGGCCGAGGGGGCCGCTTCCATCGTCCCTGGCTGGAGGACCGCGGCGATCGTTTGCGCCGGGATGTTCGTCGGGGGATCTGGCTTCGGCGGTTCCGGAACGGGCGGAGGCGGCTTCTCCTGCATGACGACCGGCGCCGGCTTTTCAGGCTTCGGCAGCTCGACCTTCTTCGGAGGCTCCGGTGTCTGACTTCCCCCACCGCCTCCGCCGCCGCCCGGACCGGGCTCGGCCAAAAAGATCATGTCGTAGTTCGGGACGACCTGAGGGAACGCAGGCGCCTGCGACGGAAGCTGCGCGATGAAGAGGGCGAGCACGAGCGCGGCCGCATGCACGAAGGCAGAGGCGCTGAAAGCGCCGCCGAGGCGCTTCTCGTGCCCGTGAACGTCGGCAAACAGCTCAGTGCGAGGGAACAGCTTCTCCGCGGATTCCATCGGAAAGCGTGGTTGTCTTTGTATTGTCGCCGAGCCCACGGCTCCCGGACAAGTGCAAAACAGGTGCCCGAGCTTTACCGCCTGAAATCGGCCCCGACGACGCGCGCGGCGTCATGTTGGTTAGACGCTGTCCTGGCGCCGTCGGCCCTTTTCGGAGACTAGACCCTGCCCGTCCAGGCCCCGATCGCGGCGTTACCGCCGCCGTACGCATGGAGCACCGCGAGCGCATCGGCGGCCCGCGATTCGCTGCGCACTGCCACGAGCACGCCGCCGCGCGACGTCAGTACCTCGAAGATGAACCCGTCGTGCATCTGAAATCCGATCGCGCGCATGCTCGCGCCAAGGCCGCGGGTGGTGAGGCCGTTCGAATCGCTCTGCAGCGCGTTCACGAGCGCGCCATGCGCGACGACGGGTCCGAGGACCTTGACGTCCATCCGATTGGCGCCGCCGACCGCCTTCTGCGCGAGCGCTTCGACCTCGGGCGTGGCCTTCGCGATGATCGAGATCGCTTCCGCGGGAAAGTTGTGTCTCTTGAGCGCGTCGACGCCGCGCTCAGCCCAGGTAACGTCCTGAAAGACCCCCACGGTGAACCGATCGGTTGCCACGTCCATCAACCCTCCGCGTATTCCGCGTGATCCGCGGCTTCAGTTAGCCCAGAACGCCAGCGCGAAGCCGCGTCCGCCATGCCTCATCAGAGTATCCCGAACGGCGTCGGCGCGGATCGTCCGCGCGTGAACGCCGATCAGGATCGCGCCGAGCTCGACCGCCTGCTCGAACGCCTTCGCGTCAGGCTCGCTGACGCCGGCTCGCGTCAGCATCGGGACGATGCCGCCGGCGACGTGGCCAGCCACCTCGCCGAGATCGGCGGCGAGCGGTCCCGCCGCGACGATCGGTCCTATCCCCGGCATCACGATCGCGATCGCCGCCAGCAGCTGTCCGCCCAGCTCGCCGAGCCTGGCCGCGATGCGAGAGTCCTCGATCTCCGCGCCCGGCGTGGCATCCATCTCCCGCGCGAGCTCTCCCTCTTCGTCGTGCGATCGCGCGACGATGGACAGGTCCTCGCGCGCGACGCCGAGGCCGTGCAGCTCCCGCAGCGCTGCGGCGGCGGTTGACTGGTTGTCGAAGAGCGCGAGCACGACCTGATGACCCATTTAATTTGGTGATTTGGCGATCTTGTGATTTGGTGATTCAGATCACTGAATCGCCAAATCAAATCACCAAACCACCAAATCACCAAATCGCGAGATGACGCCCCCCGTATTCGATGTCGCCGTGGCGGGAGCCGGACCGGCCGGCGCGTGGACGGCGTACCGTCTCGCCAGGGACGGTGCGCGCGTGGCGATAGTCGACGGGAGTCACCCGCGCGAGAAACCGTGCGGGGGCGGCGTCACGGCGCGCGCGCTGGAACTGATCGCGAACTCTCACCTGTTTCCCGGTACGGCTCGAACCGTGGGTGAGCATGCCCTCGTCGTTCGCGCGGCCATCTTCGAACAGGACAGCAGTGCCACGACCGTGCCTCTCCCCGACCACGCGCTCGCCGTCGTCAGTCGCGCGACGTTCGATCGCGCGCTCCTCGACGCGGCGCTGAACGCCGGCGCCGAGCTGGTTCCCGAGCGCGTGATCGATGCCGGCACGAATGCGGACGGCGCATGGTTCCGCACCGCCCGGCATCGGCTGACGTCGGCGTGGATCGTCGGCGCGGACGGCGCTGCGGGGCTGGTCCGGCGGCGTGTATGGCGTCCGTTCCGCCGCGACCAGATCTCGATCGCCACAGGCTATTTCGCACACGGCGTGTCGTCGCCCGACATCATCGTCCGATTCACGGAGCATCCCCCTGGCTACGCGTGGTCCTTCCCGAGGACCGATCACCTTGCGATCGGCGTGTGTGCCCAAGCCGACGCCGCGAGCGCGGGTGCGCTGCGCCAGTGGACGAAGCGCTGGATCGAGCGGACGGGGCTCGCGAAAGATGCGACGCTGGCGCCGTACTCGTGGCCGATACCCTCCCTCAGCGAACGCGACATCGCGGACGAGCGCGCGTCCGGGCCGCGATGGATGCTCGTGGGAGATGCGGCAGGCCTGGTCGATCCGATCACTCGCGAGGGGATCTTCTTCGCGCTGCAGTCCGCCGATGCGGCGGCCGCGGCGATCGCGGCCGGCGGCAATGCGGCGCGCCGGTACGACGCCGCCCTGCGGCGGCTCGTCTACCCAGAGCTGGCGCGCGCGGCCCGGCTCAAGGCCCGCTTCTTCGAGCCGCGCTTTCTGCGGCTCCTCCTCGTGGCGCTGCACCGCCCCTCGATTGCGGCGATCATGGCGGATCTCGTCGCCGGGCGGCAGACGTATCACGGCCTGCGCCGGCGGCTCCTGCGCACGCTGGAGCTCGGCCTGGCATGGCAGCTCTTCGTCCGTGAGCACAAAGTCGCGCGGGTGCCGGCCCTGCGCTAGCGGCCCGGCCGTGGTACAATTCCGACCCACAAGGGAGCCCCACATGTTTGGCCGTCTCGGCTTGCCGGAGCTGCTGATTATCCTCTTCCTGATCATCCTGATCTTCGGGGCCAACCGTCTGCCCGAGATCGGACGAGGCATCGGCCGAGGTATTCGCAACTTCAAGGAATCCACGAGGGAAGGCGCTCAGAAGGACTGACGCGGGGCTGTCTTTCGCTCTTCGTCCTTCGTCCTTCGAACGTACTTCGAACCTCGTACGTCGTACTTCTCACTTGGGCTAGATCACTACTCTAGAGTCCCCTACCCTCCTGGTCACCCGTTCGCGGTCCAGGTACTCGAGAAGCGGGATCGCGTACTTTCGGCTGATGCCGTAACGCTCCTTGAACGCGGCCACGTCGATGCGGATCGGTTGTCCGGCCGCGCCCTTGAGTGCGGCGACGCCCGATCGCAGTCGCGCCAGCGCCTCGCTGTGAAAGATCAAGTCGTCCACGCGCAGGAGCGTTTTCTGCCGGAGGAGAAGCTTCGTCACCCGATCGACGACGGGCGGCGACAGATTGAGCGAGGCCGCGAGCGCGACCGCATCGGGCGGGGCCAGCGCCGCCTCGCGATACGCGTTGTCGACGGCGTCGCGTGCCGCCGTTTCTTCGCTCGACAGCGACGGACGGTGTGAAGCGAGCGCCAGGCGATCCCGCGCCGCGATTGCGCTCTCGGCGGCCAGGCGTTCGATCACGTGATCGAAGACGGCCGCGTGCGCGCGGCGAAACAGCTTCCCTCTCAGCTCCTCGCGGGGAATCCCGTCCGAGAGCGGCTGGGCGGCGTGATGTGCGGCGAGCTCCGTCTTCACGCGGTCGGAGAGCGCTGCGATGACACCCCGAGCGACGAGCCGCTCGCCAAGGTCGAGCACTCGTCCCGCGCGCGCTAGACGATCGATGCAACCGCTGGCGTCCGCCGGCGCAATCCCTGCGCGCGACGTCAACGCGCGTCGCGGAAGACCGGCGGCGCCCGCCTCTTCGATGAAGATACTTGCTGCTTCTTCAGCGTCCTGCGCCGCACGATCGAGGCATGCGAACCGCGCCAGGCCGGCAGGCGACCGAATCGCGCTCCTTGGCGGAGAAGGATCGAGCACTTCCCCGCCGCCGATCGTACGCGGCGGCGAGTAGGCGCGCAGGATGAACCTGTCGCCTCGCGTGACGACGGCCGGCGACTCGAGCCTGATGCGGGCGTAGCCCCTCGCGCCCGGCTCGATCGTGCCGCCGCCAGCGATCGAGATCCGTCCGAGGAGCTCGCTGGTGCCCTGATGCAGACGGAGCCTCGCGCCCTGCTTGAGCGGCGGAGCCGACCCGAGCAGGTCCACCACGACGTCCAGCCGCCGGGACACCTCCAGGCTGCCCTCCTCGGAGAGCGTATCTCCCCGACGCAGGTCTGATACCTCCACGGCGGCGAGATTGACCGCCGCGCGCTGCCCCGCCTCGGCTGCGACCGCCGGGCGCCCGTGAACCTGCACTCCGCGGACCTTGATGGAACGGCCCGCCGGCAGAATCACCATCTCCTGCTCCGCCCGTATCGTTCCACTCGTCAGCGTTCCCGTCACAACCGTTCCGAAACCCCGGATCGTGAAGACCCGGTCGATGGGCAGCCGCGCCGGCGCATCGGGCCGCCGCGCCGAGGAGGCCGGCAGCGATCCAGCGAGCGCGATCAGCGCGTCCCTGAGCGTCTGCAGGCCGTCGCCCCGGGTCGCGGACACGGGAATGATCGGCGCGCGTTCGAGGAACGTTCCGGCCACCAGATCACGCGTTTCGAGCGTCACCAGCTCCAGCGTGTCTGCATCGACCAAGTCCGCTTTCGTCAGTACGACCATTCCGGCGCGGACGCGAAGCAGCCGACAGATATCGAAGTGCTCGCGCGTCTGCGGCTTGACGGACTCGTCGGCGGCGATGACGAGCAGGATGCAGTCGATGCCGCCAACACCCGCGAGCATGTTCTTGACGAACCGCTCGTGGCCCGGAACGTCGACGAACGCATACGTCACGCCGCCGGCCTCGTAGTGAGCGAAGCCGAGGTCGATCGTGATGCCGCGCTCCTGTTCTTCCTTCAGGCGGTCCGGATCGATGCCGGTCAGCGCGCGAACGAGCGTGGACTTGCCGTGATCGATGTGGCCGGCCGTTCCGATGACGAGCGATCGGGTCATTTCCGGCGGCGGGAGGCGCGCTCGCGGCGGCCGGGCCGCTGCTTTCGACGCTGCTCGCGCTTGGGCCTGGCCTGGCTGCGGGCGGGTGCACGCGGTGACTCGGCGCGACGCACGGCATCGAGGATCTCGACAATGCCCAGATCGATCTGCCGCCTCTCCATGTCCACGCGTACGACCTGGACGCGCACCCTGTCGCCGAGCCGGTAAACCTTCTTCGTGTTCTCTCCGCGCAGGATATGCGCCCGATCGATGAACCGGTAGTAATCGTCCGCCATCGTCGATACGTGAACGAGGCCTTCCACGAAGTGCTCGATCAGCTCGATGAAGAGGCCAAACGCCGCGACGCCGGTGATGTAGCCTTCGAATTCGTCGCCGACCTTGTCCGCCATGAAGCGGACCTTCTTCCACTGGACGAGCTCCCGTTCCGCCTCGTCAGCCCGGCGCTCGCGCTCGGACGTGTGGCGGGCGACCTCCGGCAGCTCCTCTGTCAGCTCCGACCGGCGCTCCTCGCTCATCCCACGCCGCGATTCCCGGAGCACGCGATGCACGACCAGGTCCGGGTACCGTCGAATCGGCGACGTGAAATGCGTATAAGAGTGCGCCGCCAGACCGAAGTGTCCGAGGTTCGCCGCGTCGTACCGTGCCTTCTGCATTGTCCGCAGCATCAGGAACGCGATCGGCTTTTCCTCCGGCGTTTTCTTGATGCGCTCGACGAGCTTCTGAAAATGCTGCGGCCGCAGCGCGTGCGGCGGCGCAGCCAGGCTGTGGCCCAGCGTCGAGATGAAGTCCTCGAACTCCTCCACCTTCAGCGGATCCGGCTCTTCGTGGACGCGGAACAGCGCTGGAACCGAATGGTCCTCGAGGTGCTGCGCGACCGTCTCGTTCGCCAGGAGCATGAACTCTTCGATGAGCCGATGCGCAACGTTGCGCTCGGCGGCGATGATCTCCTCGACCATTCCCTGGTCATCGAGGATGACTTCCGGTTCCGGCAGGTCGAAATCGATCGACCCTCGCCGCCTGCGCCTGGCGTTCAGGATGTCGAAGAGCTCGTGCATCAGCTCGAACTGTGGCACGAGCTCGCGATACCGGGCAATAGTCGAGGGATCGCGATCCGTGAGGATCTTGTTGACGTCCGTATACGTCATCCGGGCATTGCTGTTGATGACGCCGTCGTGGATCTCGTAGCGCACGACGGTCCCCTTGCCGTCGACCTCCATGAGGCACGACTGCACCAGGCGATCGACGTGCGGATTCAGGCTGCACAGGCCCGTCGCCAGCTCCGCCGGAAACATGTGCACGGCCCGCTCGGGGAAGTACACGGACGTAGCCCGCTCGTAGCTCTCGGTATCCAGCGCGCTCCCCTCCTGCACGTAGTGGGAGACGTCCGCGATATGCACGCCCAGCCAGTAGCGGCCGTTCGCCAGCCGCTCGATGGTGATCGCGTCGTCGAAGTCCCTGGCATGCTCGCCGTCGATCGTCACCGTGACCACGTCCCGGAAGTCCGTGCGCCCGCGAATGTCGCGTTCCCGGACCTCCCTTCCCAGACGGCGCGCCTCTTCGATCGCTTCGTCGCCGTGCTCGTCGTCGATGCCGAACTTCCGGATGATGATCGTCGTGTCGACACCCGGCTCGTCGATGTCGCCCAGGACCTCCACTACGCGGCCGAGCGGGCCGCGCGTCGGAGTGGGCCAGCGCGTAATCGCAACCGTCACCATGTCGCGCGGCGACGCGCTTCCCTCCTCGCCTCGAGGCACCTGCACGTCCATCACGAGCCGCCTGTCGAACGGCACCACGAAACCGAGCCCCGACTCGTCACGATCGAAGCGCCCGACGACACTCGAAGCGCCTCGCTCGAGGATTCGAACGATACGGCCCTCGGCGCGGTCGCCGCCTTGCGACGCCTTCACGCGCTCGATGCGAACGACGACGCGATCGCCGTGTATCGCCTGGTTGAGATTCGAGCCGGCAATATAGATGTCGCCGTCGCTGTCAGCAGGGCCGGGAGCACCGCCGGAGCCGCCGGCGGGCGGCGCCTCGGGCGTGACGAAGCCAAAGCCGCGCGGGTGAATCTGCACACGCCCGACGATGAGGTTCATGCGCTCCGGAAGCCCGTAGCGGTGGCCCCGCGTCTCGATGAGCGCGCCGGAGGCGACGAGAGCCTTCAACTGGCGCCGGAACGCGGCGCGCGCTTCCCGCGGAATTCTCAGGAGCTGAAGGAGCTCGCGGCTCGTGGCTGGATGGTCCACCTTGGCGCGAATCTGCGTCAGCAGGTCTTCATGCATTCAGGTCAGTGTAGCGCAGGCGTTTTGACATTCTTCCCAACCGCCGCGCCGGGCGGTGAGTCTACTGGTTGTGTGACGGAGCCGCCGGAAGTAGCCGCGGCGCTCGAGCGGGCGCGCGACGGAGACGCCGACGCCTTCGGCGAGCTCGTCGATCGGTATCGTGACGCCGTGCTCCGGGCCGCCCTGGCGGCAACCGGATCGGCACCGGAGGCAGAGGATGCCGCACAGGACGCATTCATCACTGCGTTCCGTGGGCTCGACCGGTTTCGGGGGGAATCGACTTTCAAAACATGGCTCCTGACAATCGTGTGGAACAAGGCGCTGGATCGCCGCAGGGCGACCCGCCGGTGGCTTTCGCTCGACTCGTCAAGACCGGCCGCCGAACCGGCGTCCAACGACGCGGCGCCCGACGCGAAGCTCGCGGCGCGAGGGGCGCGCGATGCCGCAAAGCTGCTCATCGCCCGGTTGCCGAACAAGCTTCGCGACTCGCTGCTGCTCGCAGCAACCGGCGAGCAGTCGTACGAAGAGATTGCCGCGATGCTCGGTGTCCCGGTCGGCACGTTGAAATGGCGGGTGTCCGAGGCACGGAGAATCGTCAAAGAGAAGTTGCGGCGTCTGGGCTACTGACCGACGGGATGCGGGTGACATGACTGATCTCGATCGACTGATCGACGACGCTGCGCGAGAGATGACGGAGGCGCCGGCATCGATCGAGC
>DATAFJ010000071.1:0-38419 GCA_036257535.1 Vicinamibacterales bacterium
CCGGGGAGCTTCCGCGCGCGCTCGAGCTCGGCGAGCGCCAGCTTCACGTCCTGCATCGGGAGCGTGATGGCCGCCGTGAACTGCTTCGGATACTGCTCGCACAGCTTGGCCGTGCCGTCGTTGATCACGCGCGCCAGCTTCGCGCCGAACTCCGGGTTGGCCCAGATCACGTGCGGGTTGGTTTGCGTCACGGTGTACATGTCACACCGGCGCTCCTTCATCACCTTGATCATGTTGTCCGGGGTGGCCATCTGGCCCCATTCCCGGTTCCACTTCGCCTTCGGCGGCACGCTGAAGCGTCCGCTCCCGTAGGGGTGGTAACCCGGAAGGGCGGCCGACCAGCCGCCGTCGGGCGTCGTCCGCACGTCCGTCATGCCGTTGGCTGCGCCCTCCGCCTGGATCAGCTCGTAGAACTCGTCGGGACGCCAGTGGAAGTGCGCGTCGATGACCGGTTTGCTGTACTTGAGTACTGGCCCCGCGGTCACCACCTTCGGCAGGCGCTCTCGGCCTTCCTGCGCGAAGGCGCTGCGCCCTCCGGCGAGCGCGGCCCCGCCCGCCGCCCCGAGGCTTGCCAGAAATCCGCGTCGTCCGATGCTCATATGAATCTCCTGTAGGAACTTCCTGTCCGGCACTAGGCTGAGGGGGACCCTTCCTGCGGCAGGCGCAACAGGCGCGCCGGGTTGTCGCACAGGATCAGCTCCGCCTCTTTCTGGGTGATGTTCGGGATCTTCTCGACGTACTCGACCGGGTCGATCACTCCCATCCCCTGCGGGTAGTCGGTGCCGGACACGATCCGATCCGCGCCCACGAGGTCCATCAGCATCCGGGTGATCTTCGGGTCGTGCAGGATCAGGTCGTAGTGAAAGCGGCGGCGGTAGTCGCTGGCGCGCGGCTGCTTCAGATGGGCAAACGACTGCGTCCGGCCGCGCGGTGAATACTCCGACGTCCCCATCGACCAGTCCATCCGCGGCGTCACGAACGGGAACACGCCGCCGGCGTGCGGAAAGTAGACGTCCAGTTTGGGGAACTGGTCCATCGTCCCGCTCAGCACGAGCGAGGTCGCGGCGATGGTCGCCTCGTAGGGGTTCCCCAATACGTTGAGCATGTTGTAGTCCTCTTCGATCATCCGCTGGGAGAAGGGGTCAACGTTGTGGAGGAAGATCGGCAGGTCGGCGGCCTCGATGGCCTCGTACACCGGCCAGAACTCCTTGCTGCCAAGGTTCCGCCCGTTGACGTTCTCCGTGATGTTGACCGCGCGCATCCCGGGCAGCCGTTTGGCGCGCTCGAGCTCGTGGAGCGACGCGTGGACGCTCTGCATCGGGAGCGTGAGGGCCGCGGTGAACCGCTTCGGGTGCTTCGCGCAGAGCGCCGAGCTGGAGTCGTTGATGGCCTGGGCGAGCTCGAGCCCGAACTCGGGGTGCGCCCAGACGACGTGCGGGTTGGTCTGCGTCAGCGTGCACATGTTCACGCCGCGAGCATCCATTTTCTTCAGCATGTCCGGTACGTCCCACATCTCGCGGCGGAAATTTGCCCGCGGCGCATAGGGGTGGTACCCGGGAATGGTGAACTGCAGCTCGCCATTCTCGTTGCGGACGATGTCCCGGACGCCGTACTTGGCGCCCTTCTTCTCGATCAGGTCGGCGAACTCGGGGGGATACCAGTGGAAGTGCGCGTCGATGATCGGCTTGCTGTACTTGAAGCGCCGGGTGTGCTGCGCCTGGGCGGCCGAGCCTGCGGGCCGGAGGAGCGCCGCCCCGCCCGCTCCTGCCACCGCCACGAGAAACTCACGCCTCTGAATAGTCATCCGCTTCTCCTCTAGCCTGAAATTGCCAGCGAGATCGGCCCCTATCCCACAGGCGGTGTGAGGCTCGAATTATCGCGGCTGCGACGCGCGTGTCAAGAAGAACCGGCCGAGTCGGTGTATATTCGCGCGGGCCGCAGGAGGAGAGAGAAATGAAACCCGAGAGCGGACAAATCGGCAGGCGGCAACTGCTTCGGGCCCTGGGCCTGACGGGCGCTGCGTCCCTGGCTGGCGCGTGCAGGCAGCAGGAGACGGCGGCGGCGGGAACTGCCCAGGCTGGCGCACCGGCGGCCGGGCAGGCTGGAGCGGCATCGAGCGAGGCGAGTGGGGGTGGACGGCCGCGCTTTGTGTGGATGAAGAGTTACGGACGAATCGGCCAGTTCAAGACGATCTCAGTCGGACACGTTTCGTACTCCGTGCCCGAGCAGCGGAAGGCCCGCGACTGGTACATCGAGGTCCTCGGCATGATGCCCGTGTTCGATACCGGGCGATCCACCGCGCTCAGGTTCGGCGTTCCGTGGAACCACATCTACCTCGGACAGGCGCAGGATCCCAAGGCAAAGCCGGCGATCGGCCACATGTCGTACAACATCGAGAAATTCAGGCTCGACGCCGTTGAGGCCGAACTGAAGGCACGGGGGCTGCCTCAGCGCTACGACGGCCCAGAGATGATCCATACAGACGACCCCGAAGGCTACCGCGTCCAGCCGGCCTCGCTGGTGGCGGTCTTCCCGGGCGGCGGCAACGCGGAGAACGTGGAGAACCTCGGGCAGGAGGACGGGCTCAAGCAACACTTGCGGCAGGCGCCGAGACCGGACTACACGACGTTCGTCGCCAGCTGCATGAATCACATCTCCCACAACTGCATCGACTACGGCAAGGTCCGCGACTATTACATTGACGTGTGGGGGATGCGGAAGGTCTCCGACGACGGGAAAGTCGCCGTCGTCGAGTTCGCCGGGTACGCCGGTGATCCACCGCAGCAGGTGTGGCTGCGCGGCGGAGTCAAGCCCGGCCAGAAGCAGTTCGTCGATCACATCGGCTACTCGATCGAGAATTTCGATGCGGCGAAAGTCGAGGCCGTACTGAAGCGTCGTGGTCTGAGCCCGAAAGCCGCGGGTCCCTACGTGTGGGCCATCAACGACGTGGCCGGGTTCCCGATCCAGATCTGCGCCGAGAAGGGCGTCGTGCCTGCCGACGCGTACCGGCCCTACCCGGCGACGTAACAGTTCCCAGCGCTTCGTCCGCGCGGCGGGTGAATCGCCCGCCGCGTTCGCGCCCGGTGGATCAGCTCGGTTACGCTGGGCTCGTCGGCCATGCCCTATTGTGCGCTTGCCTCCACTAGCGGGATTCTCGCTTCGCGACCGCGGCCGCGAGCGACAGCGGATCCACGGGAACGCCCTGAAGGCGGACCGCCCAATGCAAGTGCGGTGCGGTGACACGTCCCGTGGCGCCCGATTCGCCGAGCAGCGCCTCACGCTCGACCCGATCGCCAACCTTGACCGCGATGTGCGACAGATGTGCGACGAGCGAGTACAGGCCTTCTCCGTGGTCGACTATGACGGTGTTGCCCGAGTAGTAGAGATCGTCGGCGAGGACGACCTCGCCTGACTGCGGCGCGCGAACCGGCGTGCCTGCCTCGGCGCGGAGATCCGATCCCTGATGCCGACCCCGCGGCGTGCCATTGAGGACGGTGAGGCGGCCGAAGGCGCTCGTGACCGGGCCGGGCACCGGCATGCCGAAAACGCCGTCCCACAGTCGACCGGGGCGGACGCGATCGAACAGCTCTCGCAACGTCTCGGCTTCGCGGCGGATGCGGTCCGAGATCTCCTCGGGCGGATTGAGGAAGCGATCGTCCACGCGCAGCCGCCGCGTCCTGAAGCGCGCGGGCACGAGCTGCAACGGGATGCTCGCCGTCGCCTCTCTGCCGTCGCGGCCGGTTCCGTGGATGGTGATCCGATGTGAGCCGGGTTCGGCGTCGAGCGGAATGCCGGCCAGCCCCTGCCAGCTTTCGTCGTTGCCTGCCCGCCAGAAGCCGACGCCGTGCCCGAATGCTTCGCCGCGCAACGCGGCGAGCGGCCGCGAAGGCACGACCGTCAGCAGCACGACTTCGCCCGGGCGGAGGTATCTGGCGCGCGTGGAGACCTTCAGCGCGATCGCTCCGGCCTGGCCGGGACGCACGCTCTCGACGCCGGCGGTGACGGCCATGACGACGGCGAGGACACCCATGAGACGCATCGAAATGCTCGCGCTAGAGTCGCGCAGCTCGTATAGTAGGCCGCCATGAGCCATTTCAGATCCGTCGCGCTTGCGGTCGCTCTGCTCGTGATCACGGCCGGCGCCGTCACGTCTCAGGAACCGCCGCCCGGCGGCGCGTTCAAGGCGGTGCACCTCGTCAACCTCACACCCCAGCAAGTTACGGCCCTCCAGGCGTGGATGGCCGACATGAACGCCGCCATCGAGAAGACCGGCCACAAAGACATTCGCTATCGGCTGTACAAAGTGATCGGGAAACAGGCCGGCAGCTACGAGCACATGTGGGAGTCCTCCTGGCCGAGCGGAGACGTCTACGAGAAGATCCACAACAGCCCCGAGTGGCGGGCAGTCTCCGAGAAGCATCCCGGGATAAGAGAACTCTTGAAGGACGAGACTTACAACCGGTACGTCGAAGTCACCTCATGAACGCCTGCGCAGAATCCACTCGACACCAATCACGACACCCGTGACGTCGACGCCGCGATTCGGCCTGACGGTGTTGGCGTTCGAGATATGGTTCATCCGCAGCTCGATGATGAGTCCGGGCCCCTTGTCCCTCACGAACCGAACTCCGGCCCCCCCGAACACCTGAAGATTGAATACTCGATTGATCTCGGGTACATCCAGCGACGTCCACACGAAACCCGCGCCGAGCGCCAGATACGGGATGACTCTGCCCGATGTTCTGAGGTGATAGCGCACGGCAAGCGGCGCGAGGCCGATGGTGGCCGCGGCTTCCGGCTCGTGATACAGGAAAAACGTGCCCTCGCCGTACAGCTCGACGCGCTCGCTCACGAACCAACCCATTCGCGGCTGGAAGACCACGAGCCCGATGTCGCTGTCGGTCTCGCCGATGAGGGCCAGCGGCCTCCAGGAATGCGCCCATCCCGCGAGGAGGCCGCGGGTACGGCTGGTCCGGTCGAACGGCGTCGGGCCCTCGGCGGCGGCCGATGCCGTCGCCACCAGTGAAAGCACCAACCCGAGTAAGGCGATCCTCCGCACAAGTCGGACGTTCCGATTACACATGGTGAGGTTCGGGCAAGTCTGCCTCACATACGCCGGCCGCATGACATCCATCCCGTCGGCTCATGCGCTTGCGCTCCCGACAATTTTGTCTGAAACTCGCGCATGGGCGACGAACGTGTCGGACCCGCCTCCCGGGCGCCCGTCGAGACCCGGCGGGCCGGCCGCGATCACAGCGCCGAGATCCGCAGGCTGACCACGCTCGTCGAGATCAGCCAGGCCCTGGCCGGGACGCTCAATTTCAAGGCTGGCCTCCATCCAGTGCTGGAGATCCTCGAGCGCCATCACCACGCCGTTCGGAGCTCAGTCACGATCCTCCAGCCGGAAACCGCCGAGCTCGCCATCGAGGCCTCGATCGGGCTGAGCGCGGCAGGCCGGCGGGCCCGGTATCGTCTGGGCGAAGGCGTCACCGGGCGGGTCGTGGAGAGCGGCCGGCCCGTCGTCGTGCCGCAGGTCAGCCGCGAGCCGATGTTCCTGCGCCGCGCGGACAAGCGTCCCGAGCTCGCGCGCAAGGAGCTCAGCTTCATCTGCGTCCCGCTCATCGTCGATCGCCGGACGATCGGCGCGCTCGGCGTCGACCTGCCGTTCAACCCCGCCCGCGACTACGACCGCTCGCTGACGTTCTTCTGCGTCGTCGCGTCGATGATCTCCCACGCGATCAAGACGACGCGGCTCGTCGACGCGGAGCGTCAAGGGCTGGTCGAGGAGAACGCGCACCTGCGCGACGAGCTCCAGGATCATTACGCCCGGCACATCATCGGCAACAGCGCGCCGATCCGTCAGGTCTACGACCAGGTGGCGCAGGTCGCCCGCACGAATACCACGGTGTTGATTCGCGGCGAGTCGGGTACCGGCAAGGAGATGATCGCCCACGCGATCCACAGCGGATCTCCCCGTGCAAAGAAGCGGTTCATCGCGGTGAACTGCGCCGCCCTCCCGGAGTCGCTCATCGAATCGGAGCTCTTTGGGTTCGAGAAAGGCGCGTTCACCGGCGCGCATGGGCTGAGGAAGGGGCGATTCGAGATGGCGGAAGGGGGGACGCTCTTCCTGGACGAGGTGGGCGATCTGAACCCCGCCACGCAGGTGAAACTGCTCCGCGTGCTTCAGGGGCGCGAGATTGAGCGACTGGGCGGCACGGAGCCGATCCGAATCAACGTCCGGCTGATTGCGGCGACACACCGGCCGCTCGAAAAGCTGATCGCAGAAGGCTCGTTTCGCGAGGACCTGTACTACAGGTTGAACGTGTTCACGATCTTCGCGCCGCCGCTGCGGGAGCGGAAGCCGGACATCATGCTCCTGGCCGATCACTTCACGCAGAAATACGCCAAGGAGCACGGGAAGCCCATCAGGCGCATGTCGACGCCGGCGATCGACATGCTCACCAGCTATCACTGGCCCGGCAACGTGCGTGAGCTGGAGAACACGATCGAACGGGCCGTGCTCGTCTGCGACGGCGGCGCCATCCACGGCCATCATCTCCCACCGACGCTGCAGACCGCAGAGGCGTCCGGCACGGTCACGCGCGTCGCCATCGGCGAAGCGGTCCACGCCTACGAGAAAGATCTGATTCAGGACGCGCTCAAGAGCACGCGCGGCAACCGCGCGCGGGCCGCGAAGCTGCTGCGCACGAGCGAGCGCATCATCAGCTACAAAGTACGCAAGTACGGCATCGACTGCCGCCGGTTTCGGTAGGGCCGAGCCACGGATTACGCGGGTTAAGCCGCGGATCCCCACGGATCTCTTGTTAGGTTTAGGCCACGGATCCCCGCGGATCGCCGTCAGGGTTTGCCACGGATCCCCGCGGATCGCCGTCAGGGTTTGCCACGGATCCCCGCGAATCGCCGTAACTTCCGTGTCGTCTCGCCGCGCGAATTCAAAAACAGCACCATAGACGGCCGCAGTTTTTTCCCTTCTAGGAAGCAGCGTCGCGGATGTTTGTTGGCGTTTCTAGAACGCCTTCGCACGATTCCCCAATAAAACCGGGCGGCCGCGATCTTGTAACCACACGTTGGGATGTCTGAACCTCTCAAACACCGGAACGTCACTGAGATCATCCTGGCCGGCTTCTATGAAGTCTTCAACGTGCTCGGGTCTGGATTCCTGGAAGCGGTCTACATCGCTGCCATGGTGATCGTTCTGCGCCGCAAGGGCCTTCAGGTCGAGGAGAAGCCGTCACTGCCGGTGTATTTCAACGACCGGGTCCTTGGGCGTTTCACGCCCGACCTGCTCGTCAACGGCGTCGTGATCGTCGAGGCCAAGGCCGTTCGCACGATCGACCCCGTGCACAAGGCGCAGGTGATCAACTACCTGAAAGCCTCCGACGTCGAAGTGGGGCTCCTGCTCAACTTCGGCGACACGCCGCAGTTTCAGCGCTTGGTGTTCGACAACGCCCGGAAGGCGGAACGCAAACCGCCGCAGGAAGTTGGCGACAATGACTCGTCGAACGCGGATCCGCGAGGATCCGCGGCTTGACTGAACGGCAAGATCCGCGACATCCGTGGCCTAAGGGTTCAAACGAGATCCGCCGAGATCCGTGGCCTAAGGACCAAGGGGAGATCCGTGTAATCCGTGGCTAGACAGGACAGCATCCGCGGCGATCCGTGGCCTACACAAATGTCGGACACTATGGCCCAACGCAACGTTCTCGTCGTATTCGGCTGAATCCCCAAGACACCCGCGTCATTCGCATTCCTTCAACGTCAACCCGCATCGACGCAATCGTTTGCGTCCCGTGCGATTCCCTCCTCAGGGCACTCGACAGCGCACGCGGCACGCCGCGTGCTGAGCGTCGGCGCCATCTGGGAGGACGCAACATGGTCTTGGCGGCCGAGGGGTTCATCGTCGCGCTCGTCCTCGCCGGGCTGCCGGCTCCAACGGCGCTCGCGCAACAGTCGGCGCCTGATTCCGCGCCGCCGGCGAGCGATGAGGCGGGCTCGGCTCAGGCGTCCGACGCCGGCCTCGCCGCGTTCGTCCGCAGCATCGGCGTCGTCGGCTTCGTCGACGCCTACTACAGCTATCGCTTCCACCCCTCGTCCGGGGACGCCCAGCTGCGGAACTTCGATACGAAGCACAACCAGTTCAGCTTCAACCTCGCGGAGATCGCGCTGGAGAGGCGGCCGACGACCCAAAGCCGTCTCGGCTTTCGCCTGGACTTCAACGTCGGCCCGGCGACCGACATGGTGCATGCGGCGGAGCCCGGCGGGTCGGGTCAGTTCCGGAATCTCCAGCAGGGCTACGTCACCTACCTCGCGCCGCTCGGGCGGGGCCTGCAGATCGACGTCGGCAAGATGGTGACGCCACTCGGGGCCGAGGTGATCGAGACGAAAGACAACTGGAACTATTCGCGGTCGCTGCTCTTCGCGCTTGCGATTCCGTACTACCACATGGGTGCGCGCGTGACCTATGGGTTCGGCGACCGGTTCGCGATCGCCGGCCTCATCGTCAACGGGTGGAACAACGTCGTCGAGAACAACGACCGGAAATCGTTTGGCGTGCAGGCGACGTTCAAACCGACGAGCAAGCTCTCGATCGTTCAGGGCTACATGGTCGGGCCCGAGCAGACCGACGACGATGAGGACATCCGCCAAGTGTCGGACACGATCGTCACGTATGCTGCGGTTTCCTGGCTCTCGCTGATGGCGAACTACGACATCGGCCGGGATCGGGTGGACGGCGCTCCGGTGCAGTGGCAGGGGGTCGCGGCGTACGCCCGCGTGACGGCGACGTCATGGTGGGCGATCTCGCCGCGCCTCGAGTGGTACGAGGATCGGGACGGGTTCACGACGGGCGTGGCACAGACGATCCGCGGCGGCACGCTGACCAGCGAATTCAAAGTCGACGACCAGCTCTTCACGCGGGTCGAGTACCGGCGGGACGTCTCGAATCGGCCGTTCTTTGCGAACGGGAGCAGCCGCGTCAAGCCGCAGACGACGCTGACGGTCGGGCTCTTCTACGTCTTCAGCTCGCCGCAGCGATGACGCGGGCAGGGTTGGCCTACACGGATGTCGGCGGGTCAGGACGTTCCGACAAAAATGTCGGGCCTGGCGTCCGCCGTGTTCCGCGAATCGCGCGTTTTTTGGGCGAACTTCGGCGCGTCGCGCGCCGCGCAGCTGGCACGAGCCTTGGAAAACCGACGGAACGAGGTGACGGATGAACGGTGCTGATGTCGCGTGGATGCTGGTCGCAACAGCGCTCGTCCTGCTGATGACGCCGGCGCTGGGCTTTTTTTACGGTGGGCTGGTTCGATCCAAGAACGCGCTGAACACGATGATGATGAGCGTCGTCGCTCTAGGCGTCGTCGGCGTCGGGTGGGCGATCGTCGGGTACACGCTCGCGTTCGGCGCCGGGAATGCCCTCATCGGCGATCTGTCGCGGGCGCTGCTGCGGAACGTCGGGCTCGAGCCGCAGGGAACGATTCCTCACGTGCTCTTCATGGCGTATCAGGGCACGTTTGCCATCATCACCGCCGCCCTCATCTCCGGCGCCATCGTCGAGCGGATGCGTTTCTCCGCGTACCTGACGTTCATCGCGTTGTGGATGATCGTTGTCTACAGCCCGGTCGCGCACTGGGTCTGGGGCGGCGGCTGGCTGGCGAAGATGGGCGCGCTGGACTTCGCGGGCGGCACCGTCGTGCACGTCAATGCCGGCGCCGCCGCGCTGATGGCCGCGATCGTCCTGGGCCCGCGCAAAGACTACGCGCGTCAGGCGATCCTTCCACACAACGTGCCGTTCACGCTCCTCGGCGCGGGCCTCTTGTGGTTCGGCTGGTTCGGGTTCAACGCCGGAAGCGCGCTCGGCGCAAACGCAATCGCCGCGCTCGCGTTCACGACCACGATGATGGCGCCGGCGGCAACGCTGGTGGTGTGGACGCTGCTGGATCTGCTGCGCGGTCAGAAGGCGACCGCCGTCGGCGCCGCGACCGCGATTGTCGTCGGCCTCGTCGCGGTAACGCCGGCGGCAGGCTTCGTCAGCCCGATCAGCGCGATCGCGCTGGGCGGCATTGCCGCTGTGCCGAGCTACTACGCGCTGGTCTGGCGTGTGCGGACGCGGCTGGACGACTCGCTGGACGTCGTGGCCGCGCACGGCGTCGGCGGGATGGTCGGCGCGATTCTGACCGGCGTCTTCGCGCAAAAGAGCTGGAACGGCGTCGCCGACGGGCTCCTTTTCGGCAACCCGGGACAGGTCGGCGTGCAGATCGTCGCCGTGGTGGCGGCGGCTGCCTACAGCGGCGTGCTGACGATCGGCCTCCTGAAGCTGGTCGCGTTGATCATGCCGCTCCGAGCCGAATCGAGCGACGAAGCGTTGGGGATGGACGTCAGCCAGCACGGCGAAGAGGCCTACGCCGCGGGCGAGGGAGCGATCCTGGTCCTGCCCGAGCGCGAGCCATTCCTCGCGACGACGATGCAGCCGACGGCTGAGGGAGGTCACGTATGAAGCTGGTCGTCGCCATCGTCCGTCCGGAGCGTCTGAGCGCCGTGCTCGAGCGGCTCTTCAAGGCCGAAGTCCAGGGGCTCACGATAAGCCGCGTCCAGGGACACGGCGGAGAGCGCGAGCACGTCGAGACGTACCGCGGCACGACGGTCAAGATGGAGCTGTCGGAGAAAGTGCGCCTGGAGATCGGTGTGTCGGACAACTTCGTCGAGCCCACAGTCAACGCCATCCTGCACGGCGCTCGGACCGGCGCCGTCGGCGACGGGAAGGTGTTCGTGCTGCCAGTGGAGAAGATCTACCGGATTCGCACCGGCGAAGAAGATCGCGCCGCGGTCACTCCCGTAGGGGTGCCGGCGTAGGCTCCCTCGCTGAAGGGTCTCCGGGACAATGATCCAGCGAGGACGGCTAGCTACGTCTCGAACCGCTCCCAACGCTCGCGCACCGTCTGCAAGAATGCCTGAAAGGCCGGGTCGTCCCGAATCTTCGCCAGCAATACGTCGTGCTCGGCGAGAAACGGATAGTTGATGAATCCCCGGTCAGCCGCGACGCGCAGCCAGTACACCGCGCGCTCGCCGTCGCCGAGCTGCGCGTAGCACCAGGCCAGAAAGCGGGCGAACATATCCGAGATAGTGCCGACACGTGTGAATTCGTCCGCGAGCTTCGAGAGATCCTCGTGGATCGTGCCGGCGAGTGCGGCACGCAGGCACGCGCCGAGGCGGGCACCGAGCGACTCCTGCACGTCGGCGCCGAACCCGCCGAGCACGGCGGCAGCCTCGTCCGGCCGTCGCGCGTGCGCCAGGTTGAGGCCGTGGAACAGTCGGGCCATGGGACTCGACGGATCCATCTCGACCATCTCGCGATAGGCGGCCACGGCCGCCTCCGACCGGCCCTCGAGCATGTCGGCATAGCCGCGGAGCGCGCGGCTTACCGGATTCAACGGATCCACGGCGCAATAGCGCTCGACCAGCGGCCGCGCCCGCTCGACGCGGCCGGAGATCAGGTAGCAATTGCTCAGGATGGCCAGCGCATCGGCATTATTGGGATCGGCGTCGAGGGCGGCCTGGAAATCGCGCACCGCGTCAGGGATGCGCGCCCGGGCGAAATGGATCCCGCCGCGCAGGAGGAGCCCCTCCGGAAGCGTGGGATCGAGGGCCGCCACCTGTCGGGCGCACGCCTCGGCCGCCGTGACCGGAGCCACGCCCAGATCGATGCCGGCCTCGCGCGACTGCACGTGCGCGAGGCCCAGCGTCGCGTACAGCAACGCGTTGTCGCCTACGATCCTCAGACCGTTGGACAAGATCTGGATGGCGTACTCCATCGCATCTTTCCGCCAGCGCCAGATCTGCTGCCTGGCGCGCAGGTAGCATTCGTGCGCGTGCACGTTCGGAATCGGGCGCGCGGCAAGTCGGGCGTCCTCCTCGGGCGTGAGCCGCACCTTGAGGGCTTCGGCGATCGTTCGCGCGAGCCGCTCCTGGATCGCGAAGACGTCGTCGAGCACGCCGTCGTACCGATCGCTCCATAGGCACACGTCCGTCGAGGCGTTCACGAGCTGAGCGGTCACACGCAGCCGATCTCCGGCGCGGCGCACGCTGCCTTCGACGACGTACTGCACGCCGAGCTCCGCAGCGATGGAGCGAGCGTCTTTCGCGATTCCCTTGCAGGCCATGGCCGACGTGCGGCAGATGACGCGGAGGTCCCCGAGCTTCGAGAGATCGCCGATGAGCTCGTCGGTGAGGCCGTCAGCGAAGTACTCGTTGTCGCGATCGGGGCTGAGATTCGCAAATGGCAGAACCACGAGGGAGTTCCGAGCGGCGATCGTCGGGACAGGCCCACGCGCGGCGGCCGTCACGTTGCCGCCGCGCGCCTCCGCCGCCGGTGCCTCGTGGAAGGCGTAACCGAAACGATGCACGGTCCGGATAAAACGGGGACGCACCGGGTCATCGCCGAGCGCCTCGCGGATTTCGCTCACGAGATTCGTGAGGTTTTTCTCCACCACGAAGGTCCCGGGCCAGAGGCGGTCCTGCAGCTCGCTCCTGGAGAGCGCCTTGGGCTGGTTCTCGACCAGGATGCCGAGCAATTGAAACGCTTTTGGCGACAGGGAGACCGGTGTGCCGGCTCGCGTCAGCTCATGCGTGCTGAGATCCAGCACGAAGTCCCCGAACGCCCAGTACGCCACGGCCGGCCATTCTAGTACCGCCTGGAGATCCTGCCAAACTCCTGCCGATCTCCTGCCGCACGCATGCGACTTCCCCGCGCCCGCCAGCTAAGTTGTCGATCGCCCAGGAGATTCCTGTGAATCGATCTTCCATTGTCCTCGTGCCGGCGGTCGTCCTGACCTGCGCCCTCGCAGCATCCATTCACGCGCTCGTCCGCTCGTCGTGGATGCCGGTCGAGGCTTCGGCCGCAGCGGCCAGTGAGGGGCAGCGTCTCTTCGACCATGAAACCTTCGGCGGCAACGGCCGCACCTGCAGGACCTGCCACTCCGGCAATGACGGCACGATCACCCTTGAGGAAGTTGAGAAGCGCCTTCTGGAGGACCCATCCGACGCCCTTTTTCTTCATGACGGCCTCGACGACTTCTTCAGCGGCACGACCCGAATCGCCGCCCACGCCACGATCCTGATCGAGCGCGAGCTGCCGGAGGGCGTCGTCCTGGTGGATGATCCCTCGGCGACCTCCGTCGTCTTCGCTCGCGGCGTCCCAAGTACCGTGAACACCCCCGCGCTCGATCCGGCGTTGATGTACGACATTCGAAACCCGAACCTGCAGGATCAGGCGTCGGGTGCGATTGCTCGGCATGCGCAGGCCACGCTCCTACCCACCGCGCCACAGCTTGCCGCCATCGCCGAGTTCCAGCAGACGGACACGCGGTTCTTTTCGAGCAAGGCGCTGAAGGCCTTCGCCGAAGGCGGCCCGGCGCCGGCGCTTCCGACAGCCAGGACGTCTTCCGAGAAGCGCGGCCGCGAATTCTTCGTCGACGCGCCCTGGAATCCGCCCAGCAAGAAGGGGGCGTGTGCCTTCTGTCACAGCGGCCCCATGCTGAACACGGCGAACCAGTTCACAACCGCCGCAACCGGTGCGCCGCCGGGTTGGCGGGCGTTCGACATCCTGGTGAGCTCGCGAAACCTCATGAGCAATCCGGCTCGTACGTTCGCGGTCACCGATTCGTGCAACACCACCGTTGTAGTGCGGTCACCCGATCCGGGGATCATGATGACCGGGGTGTACAACATCCCGATGCTGGCTCAGCTTCTTCCGCCCAGAGAGTCCTGCATCCTACACCCCGCGTTCTTCGCAAACATGTTCAAGACACCGCAGCTCTTCGGCGTGAAGCATACGGCGCCGTACTTTCATGACAACTCCGCGAAGACCCTCGAAGACGTCATGGAACAGTACGTGTTTTTCTTTACCTCCAATCTCGGCTTCCCGATTACAGATTCGAATATCCTGCTGACCGAGCAAGACATCGACGATATCATCGCGTTCTTGCGGCGCTTTTGACGGGACTCCCCGCTTTGCCCTGGAGTCGGATCCGATCTGCAATAGTTCACCACCATTGCGCATCGTCCTCTTGTCGCCACGCGGGACGACGCTCGCGTCGCTGGCGCCGCGGGACCCGGATTCGCACTGGCGGAGAAGATCGCGCCGCGGTCACGCCAGTGGGGGTGTATCACCGCCCGGTGACAACGCGGCCGCCAGTGAGGAAACGGCGGTACCCGCTGAACCGCTCGGTCCGGCGAACCGACTGAAGCCCTCCGCGCACGACCGTCAGCGAGTCGCTGGACTCGGGCAACAGAATCACCTCGTGCGGATCGGCAAAAGTCACGGGGCTGTAGCGGATGGTCAGGTCGTCGCGCTCGACCACGATCCACGGTGGGAGCAGGTAGCGCCGCTGCAGCGTCCAGGGGACCCGCACGTCGATGGGACCGGTGATGCGCCGCTCGACGCGGAGCACGTCGTACGTGCTCGCATCGACCCACACGCGCCCGCGCGTCGCGATGGGGCCGGACCAGTCGAAGCAGTCATCGTGCCCGAGCGCGTCCTCGATCAACTCCGGCCCGCTCTTTCGAATCGTGGACACGTAGTCGATGACCAGCGCCGCGGCCTCGTTCTCCTTCGCGGTGCGGATCGCCGTGAACCGGTATTCGTCGCGGCGCGCCGGCAGGAGGAAGGCGAGCGGCTCGGGCGACAGCGGACGCGGATCGGTGCAGCCGTTCCTGTCCGTCCTGTCCCTCTCGGTGGGTGCGCGTCCGTTGATCCGGCGAACGTCGCGGATCACCTTCGGTTCGGGCAGTCTCGCGCCGTCCGAGCCATCGGACTCAACGCGCAGCTCTGATTCGACGGTGCGCGCAAGCATCCCCTTCTCCGCAGACCAGTTGCGTCCGATCGGCTGGACGGTGGAGTGCTCGAGGCAGACCAGGCTCTGTATGCGGCGGTAGTACCCGGCAACGCGCTCCCCGATCTGCGAGACCACGACCTCGATGGCCGGAGTTGCCTGAGCCACTGCGGACGTCGGCAGCCAGCCGCAGCACGCCGCCATCAATGCGATAAGGGCAGGGCTTCTCATCGAGTCACTAGCGGCGGCTCAGATAATAGAGGAAGTCGCCGTGTCGGCGTCAGCAGCCGCCCGCGCTGTCAGCGCTCATCGAGACGCTCCGCCTGTAGAGTGAAAGAAGATGATCGGAGGGAGAAAAGCTCAGCCTTTGAAGAGAGATCGTGTAGGCGCACGGTATACTAGCCGTCCGCTATGCTGCGATTCATGAAACGCACGGTCGTGGCTGCGGGGCGATCCAGTGGCATGTTCAAGCTGCTCGCTGATTCGCAGTGGCGCAACTCCCGCCTGCTGATCCTCGGATACCACAGCTTTCCCCTGAAGGATGAGGTCGAATGGAATCCGGCCCTGTACATGGCGCCGGGGCAGTTTCGCTCGCGCATGGAAGCCATCAGGCGACACGACTGCACTGTGCTCGAGCTGGGCGTAGCGCTCGACCTGCTCCAGGCCAACAAGCTTCCGCCTCGTTCAGTGGTCTTGACCTTTGACGATGGGACCTGTGACTTCTACAAGATTGCGTGCCCCATCCTGAAGGAGTTCGGGTACCCAGCGACACTCTACCTGACAACCTACTACGTCACTCATCCTTTCCCGGTGACCCCCGGCGTGTGGCGGTACATGTTTTGGAATAAGCGCCGTTCAGTCGTGGAGACCGGCGGGATGCTCGGCGACAACGCTCGGTTCGACCTCCGCACCCGCGAAGGGCGCGACGATGCGGTCATGCGGCTGGCAGCTTTCGCAAGGTCGCAGGGGTTCAATGGTGAGCAGAAGAATCGCCTCTCACGGCAACTGGCGGAACTGCTCGGATTCGACTACGAGGACCTGTGCCGCAGAAAGATGTTCCACCTGCTTCTGCCGGAGGAGGTGAAGGCACTCGCCGCTCAGGGGGTCTCCGTTCAATTGCACACACATCGCCATTACAGCCCGGACGATCGAGAACAGTATCTCCGCGAGATTGAGGACAACAAGAGAGAAATCGTCGACCTGGTGGGAACAGAGCCGCGCCATTTCTGTTATCCCAGCGGGGATCACAAACCGCAATACCTTCAGTGGCTGAGAGACGCGGGAATCGAATCCGCAACAACGTGCGATCTCGGCATCGTTGAGCGATCGACGGACCGATTGCTGTTGCCGCGCCTGGTCGATACGTCATCCCTGTCCGATGAGGAATTCGAAGGCTGGCTCGCCGGCTTTGGAGCGCTCCTGCCTCATCGAAAGAGACATGCTTGATGGTTGCGTCCCGCGAGCAGATCGCCAGCGCGATTGCGGAATGCCGGCGCGCGCTCGAGGACGCCGACATTCCATCCTTCACGGATTCAGCTGGAGGGGGTGAGCCACACGAGACGCTCTTGCGCAATGTCCTGACATCCGCCGACAGGCCTGCGGCCCTTCGCCTTCTCGCGGATGGGAGAGGCCTGACCCACCAGAACGACGCGAACGGAACGTTCCCTCTTTCCCGGGCGTTGCTCGCACACGTTGCACGTCGGAGTGTCGATACACTGAACGAGCTGCCAGTGGAAGCATCGGTCAAAGCGAAGATCTGCGACTTCTACAAGTGCTTTGTCCATCCCTCCCCTTCCGAGTATCAGCTCTTCGATCCACACCGGACTTCATTCGTGGCTCTTGCCAAGATCGCGCTGTTGGAGCGCTTTCCCGCCGGGCAGTTTGATTGGGAACTCTCGGGATTTCCGAGGTCGTGGCTGGCCAGAGTCCCTGTCTCTTCGCTGCCTCGAGTAGCATATTTCATCGGCCGTCATCTGCGGGGCTTCGCGCCGTGCATCGTGCCGCACATGGCGTATCGGCGGAAGAATCCCCTGATGCTCATTCGGCGCGAGTGCGAGAAGGCTTGGTACCGAATGGCCCTGTCCGCGGAACTTCAGCCTGACATCAAGGGCCTCGTCGCATGTTCGTGGTTCCTCTCTCGAGACACCTTCATTGCGAGCCCCCATTTGTCGTTCGTCCTGGTCCCTTTTTCTGAATCGGGTGCGCTCATCACCACACGGGGAGCCGCCGACGAGGATGAGGGTTTCTTGACGGGAAGTGAAGCTCGGAAGAAGCTCTATCAGAAGGGAAACTACAAGCCGACGATGGGCCTCGTCCTGTGGTCGCGCCACCAGATGATTGCATGGGCGCATTCACACCCGGAGCTGGCAGACACCTAGCTGCCATCTCGCGAACACGCTGCCCGCCGTTTCAAGAGGTGAACTGTGAACGATCGGTTGTCCCAGAAAATCACGGAGATGGTGATGACGGTCTTACGAGCCAAGGGTGTGGAGACAGCGATCGTGAACCCGACGGACTCTCTTTATGACGGTGGATTGGGGCTTGATTCGTTGGACGCCGCGACCCTCGCGGCCATGCTGGAAAACGAGTTCAAGACCGATCCCTACAATGCTGGCGAATTTCCGCAAACGATTTCAGACATCGTGGCTTTCTACTCCAGCCGTCCGATTGAGACGAAATCGCAATGATCGCTGATGCACTAAGAGGATACGCTGGGCAGGCACCTGAGCGACTGTTCGTGCTGGATCGCCTGGGCGCAGTCACCGCGCGCGAGGCGTTCGAGATCTGTGCGGCTATCACGCCCGCATTGTCGAGACTGACTACGCGACGAATTTATTTCTACGCTCACGATTCCGTCCGGTTGATCCTGGCTCTCATCGCGGCTCAAGACGCTGGCTTCGAAGTGTGTATTCTGAATCGGAACTTCACGGTCGAGGAGGTGAAGGCCATCGTGCGGCGTCTCGGTCACGGCCTTGTGATCGCCGATGCTCCGCTGGACATGACTGAGGTTGACGTCTTCGAATTGTCGGAGGTGACGAGTTCCACAGACGCTCATGGCGGTGACGAAAGCCCTCACGCCAATGCCAAGGGGGGCCTCATCATCTTGACCACTGGAACGACCGGGTTACCCAAATCGGCGTTCCATGACTGGGAACGTTTGTTCTCAGCGCGCCCAACCAGCAGTGGCCATCAGCAGCGCTGGCTCCTCGCCTACCCACTCAACCATTTCGCCGGCATTCAAGTCCTCCTGCATGTCGTGCAGAACCACGAGTCACTCTTTATTGCACCCTCCCGCGACTACAGTTCGATTATCGACTTCATGATCGAGCATCGTGTCGATGCCGTATCCGCCACGCCAACGTTCTGGCGCATGATTCTTGGGCGAATCAGAGAAGATCAGCAGGGCCAATTGCGATTGCGGCAGATCACGGTCGGGGGCGAAGCGTCTACGCCGGAGCTTCTGGAACGGCTGATCTCGAAGTTCCCTACCGCATCGATTACGCAGGTTTACGCGACGACGGAACTCGGCACCTGTTTCTCGGTCAAGGATGGATTGGCTGGTTTCCCCGCCTCTTACCTGGAGCGTCCAGTTGGCAACGTGCACCTGTCCATCCGCGACGGTGAGTTGTACGTTCAATCATCCAAGCAGATGGTCGCGTACGTCGACGGGAGCGCTCCTCCCGAGCACATGGGAGACTGGGTTGCGACTGGCGACTTGGTGGAACAAGTAGGCGCCAGGGTGTTCTTTCGCGGCCGCAAGACGGAAGTCATCAACGTCGGAGGAGTAAAGGTACACCCCCTGAAGGTGGAAGAGGCTGTGCTGCGTGTGCCCGGTGTCGCCGCCGCCCGGGTCTACGGCCGTCCAAATCCCGTGACCGGCCAGATTGTCGCGTGCGATATTGAGCTCGAACATCATGCCGACGAAGACGAGGTGCGTCGAGCCGTGCAGCAGGCGTGCCGTGCAGACCTGAATCGCTACGAGCAGCCACGACAACTCAGCGTCGTGTCGCGGATCGACCGGCAAAACGAGAAGCTGGTCCGGAGAGCCTGAGTGCGCAGAACTGTCGTCATTTCAGGGGGGAGTCGCGGCCTCGGCGAGGCGATCGCTGCATCGTTTCTCGCCGAGCACGAATACAACATCGCGGTCTGCAGCCGCTCATCGTCTCGTTTTGTGGAGGGCATTCAGCAAGACCCTGGATTGAAAGACCGGTTCCTCTTTCACAACGTCGATCTCGCAAAGCGCGAGTCGATCGCGCACTTCATCAGGGCCATCAAGGAGCGATTCGGCACGGTGCATATCCTGGTCAACAACGCGGGAATCGCCCTCGATGGGGTGCTCGCCTTGCAGCGAGACGAAGCCGTCGATCAGATGATTGACGTCAACCTGAAGGGCACGATCGCCATGACCAAGCCCTGCGTTCGCGAGATGCTGATCAACCGGTGGGGACGCATCGTAACCATCACGTCCATTGTCGGAAGCAGTGGGTTTCGAGGGCTCTCGGTGTACTCGTTGACCAAAGCCGGCCTGGACGGGTTTACTCGCAGCCTCGCGCGTGAACTCGGCGACCGGGGCATTACGGTCAATTCCGTGGCGCCGGGATTTCTCGAGACAGAAATGACGCACGGTCTGTCACCGGAACAACGAACGCAGATCGTTCGACGAACGCCCGCCGGCAGACTGGGCGTGAGCGCGGATGTGACAGGAATCGTGAAGTTCCTGTGTTCGGATGCCGCCGAATTCGTCACCGGGCAAACCATCTTCGTGGATGGCGGAGCGATGGCCTAGCGCGAGTTACGCCGAAGCAGACCGAGTCCCACTCCCGCCGACCTTCGCCAAGCGCTCGCGTCGGTCTTCAGCCTGCGGATTCACGAGCTCCGTATCGGACAACGACGAGTGACGTGTCGTCGATCAGGGCGTGCGGCGCGGCGAAGTCCTGGGCCGCACCCAGCACCGAGAACAGCACGGACTCGGCGGAGCCGGATCGTGCGAGGCGCAGCTGCGCTTCGAGGCGCTCGGAGCCGAACTCCTCGTCGGCGTCGTTGCGCGACTCGAAGACGCCGTCCGAATACACGAGCAGCACGTCGCCGGCGTGCAGGTCGACAGATCCCGTGGTGAAGGAGGCGTCGGGCGCCATGCCGAGCAACATGCCCCCTTCGGAGAGCGACTCGACGCGATCGTCCTCCCGCACGAGCAGCGCCGGTGGATGGCCTGCCCTGCAGTACTCCAGCCTGCCAGCGGCGGGATCGAGCCGCGCCAGGAACAGGCTGGTCAGCGGCGCATGCATCCGGCAGAACTCGCGATTCACACCTGTCACGATCGACTGCGGGTCCGGGCTGACGGCCGCGTGCGCGCGCACCAGCCCCACGAGGCACGGAGTCCACATGCCGGCCGCCAGGCCTTTGCCGCAGACGTCACCGAGCGCGATGATCACACCGTCGTCCGTCTCCTCGATGGTGAAGAAATCGCCGGGCAGGTAGCGGACGGCGAAGATCTCGCTCGCGATCTCGAACGCTTCATGCCGCACGAGACGCGGCGCGCACAGGCGCCGGTGGACCTGCGACGCCTCGAAGAGCGCGGTGCGGAGATCCGCGTAGTCCTTCTCGAGCGCCGCCAGCTTCAGCTTCAGCTCACGGTGCTGCGCGCGCAGACGTGAGCTGAGGGTTGACGGGAGCGTGGGCCTGTAGGTCCACGGGACTTCGCGCGTAACGTCTGTCTGATTCACGACGACCTCATTCGACGAACTTGTACCCGATGCCGTGCACCGTCATGATGAACTGCGGCTCCTCGGGATTCGGCTCGAGCTTCTGCCTGAGATGCACGATGTGCGTGTCGACCGTCCGCGTGTTGGGATAGTTTTCATACCCCCACACCGCATCCAGCAGGTGATCGCGCGTGAGCGTTTCCGAGGGATGGGCGATGAAGTAGGCCAGCAGCGCGAACTCCTTCGTCGAGAGCTCGACCGACTTGCCGGCGCGCCGCACTTCGTTGCCGCGGATGTTGACCTCGACGTCGCCGAACCGATACATGGCGGGAGCGCTGGCCTGCAGCGACGTCCGCCGCAGCACCGCCTTGACCCGCGCCATCAGCTCGCGGATCGAGAAGGGCTTGGTGACGTAGTCGTCGGCGCCGAGCTCCAGGCCGACGACCTTGTCGATCTCCTGGCCGCGGGCCGTCAGCATGATGATCGGGACCGAGGGCCGTTTGGCCTTTACCTGCTTGCACACCTCGAGGCCGCTCATCCGCGGCATCATGACGTCCAGCACCACCAGGTCGGGCTCATCGGCGAAGACCCGCTCGAGGCCCGATACGCCGTCCTCCGCGCTGATGACCTCGTACCCTTCGTACTCGAAGTTGTCGCGAAGCCCCGCCACCATCGCCGGCTCGTCCTCGATGATCAGGATGCGCGTCTTGCCGCCCGTCCGCCGGCCCGTCCGGCTCCGGTCAGGCCGGGCGACGCGCTTCCGGGCGTCGGTCGCACGGCCATTGCGCGGCGCGCTGAAGTCCGTTTCTGTGTTTCTCATCCCATCCCTCACGCGGCGTCATCCGCCTGCTGGCCGTTGCCCGTCACCACCGGGAGCGTCAGCGTGAACGTGCTGCCGTTCCCCGGCGCGCTCTCCACCTCCACCTCTCCACCGTGCGCGTGCGCGATGTGGCGGACGAGCGACAGGCCGAGGCCGCTTCCCTTCGTGTTGTGCACCAGCGGGTCGCCGGCGCGATAGAACTTTTCGAAAATCTTCGACTGCTCGTTCCGCGCGATCCCGATGCCGCGATCGGCGACCTCGAGCTTCAGGACGCCATCAGTCCTGTACAACCGCACGCGGAGGTACTTGTCGTGATCGGAATACTTCAGCGCGTTGTTGACCAGGTTGACGAGCGAGCGCGCGATGGCTTCGCGATCGACCCGCACGAGCGGGAGGCTCGAGTCGATGCTCTGCTCGAACGTGAAACCCTGCTCGTCGATCTGGCCCCGATAGGTGTCGAGCGTGTTCGTCACCAGCTCGCCCAGGTCGGTCGTGCGGAACTCGTACTCCTTGCGCCCCGCCTCGATGCGCGAGAAGTCGAGGATGTTGTTGATCAAAGCCGTCAGCCGCTCGCTCTCCTTGCGGATGATGCAGTAATACTCCTGGGCCTTGTCGTGGGCCTTGATGCGCCCCAGTTCTAGCGTCTCCGCGTAGAGCCGGATGAGCGCCAGCGGCGTTCGCAATTCGTGCGACACGTTGGACACGAAGTCGGATTTCAGCCGGGCGAGCGCGACCTCCTTGCTGACGCTGCGATAGGTCAGCACCAGGCCGCCGACCAGCAGCAGCGACACGACGCCGAGCGACAGGAAGCTGTTGTAGACCCAGCTCCGGCCGATCGCTTCCACGCTCGTCCCCTGGAACTTCATCCCGAGCGCCAGCCCGCGGAACACGTCGTCGAGATTGCGGGAAACCTCTGGCTTACCCTGCGTCCACCCGGCGGACGCGGCGAGCACATCTTTCGGCTGTCCGCCACCGGCGGGCGACCAGTCCATGTGGCCTTCGGTGTCCGCCGGATAGACGATCATGGCGAGCGGATTCCCGCTCTCCTCACCCAGCTTGTAGGTGATCAGCTCTTCGAGCATTTTCGGGAAGAAGGTTGTCTTCAGGTATTCAGGCTCGAACGTGACTCCGCCCAAAGCAACACGATCCTTCGGGAGCTGCGGAAATGAAAAAACGGCGGTCGTGACGAACAAATGGCCGTCTGCCCGCTCGGTTTGTTCGCCGGCGAACCAGGTGATCGAACGACCCCTCTTGTGCATCATTTCCAGCAGCGTCTTGCTCTCGAAGGGCAGCCAGCCTGCGAACGACTTCGCCATGCGCTGATGTTCGGCGAAGAAGTCCGGGTCGTTCATCCGGTCCGGTTGCGAACGCAGGATGAACCCTTTTTCCTTGTCGAAGAGAAACACATGCGCCAGCCAGGGGCGCTCGCACAGGATGGCCTCGAGCTTTTTCGTTCGGTCCGGCTGACTGCCGGCGTCCAGCGGCGGGAAGAGATCCCTCGCCTCTTCCGCCAGTTTGTAAGCCTTCTGATTGATCGTCTTCTCCGAGTAGGCGAGCATCTGCTGGAAGTCGCGGTGGATCGCGGCCTCCAGCGCCTTGTCGCGCTGGATGTCTTTCAACTGGTAGAAGTTGAGAACGATCAGAGCGGCCGCCGGGAGCATGACCGCCAGCTCCAGCGTCAGCATCAGCCGGGCCCGGTTGTTGCCGCGCCAGAGTCGTTTCAGCCGACCCCAGGGCCCCAGAGTTTCGCCCTTTCCCATACGGGAAGCGTATGTCAGTTCATGTCAAGGTGTGTGAAATGAGGGTTAAAAGATGTCAGGGATTTGTAATCTTCCGGTCGTCTACCATTGGGCGCTCTCACGACAGTGCCGCAGCAGTTCTATCTGAACTACGGACGGAGACGGATCCTCGACCTCTACCGGACCTGGGACAAGCCGGAGAAGGCGGCCGAGTGGCGATCGAGCAACTCACCCCCGGCGCGACCGTGACCTTACTACGTCGTACTCAAGCCCGACGATCCCCGACTTCTCGTAGATTCGCCGGTTCCTGAGCTTCAGCTTCGCGCGATGCGCGGGCGACGGCAGGAACGGAATGCCTCCGCCGAGGAGCACCGGAATGACCCCGACGTCGACGCCGTCCACGAGCCCGGCGTCGAGCATGCTCCTGAACAGCTCGCCGCCGCCGAACAGCCAGATGTCCTTCCCGGACTTGGCCTTCAGCTTTGTCACGAGCGGGCCGACGTCCGACACGATTGTGACGTCTGGATGATCCGCCTGCTTCATGGTCCGTGAGATCAAGTACGACTTCACGCCCGGCATCGATCCGCCGCCGCCGCCCATTTTCTGCATCGCCTCGTACGTCTTCCGCCCGATGAGGAGCGTGTCGAACCGGCTGAAGATCTCCTTGAAGTCGATTTCGGGGTCGTGGACGATCCAGTCCGCCTCGCCGTTCGGACCCGCGATGTACCCGTCGAGGCTCATGGCGACACTGTAGCGGATGGCACGCATGGGCGGAGGATATCAAAGGAGGAGGCGGAGGACTCACTGCTTGACATGCTACGAAAGCAGCATTTATGCTGCATTCGTAGCACATGTCCCGGAACTTCTTCGACGACTTCCGCCACGACCTGACGTTCGCGCTCCGGCAGCTCGGCCGCGTGCCGGGCTTTACGCTCGTCGCCGTGCTGACGCTCGCGCTCGGCATCGGCGCCAACAGCGCCATCTTCGCGCTGGTCGACGCGGCGCTGCTGCGGCCGCTTCCGCTGCCCAATCCCGATCGGCTCGTCATGATCTGGGAGAAGACCGGGCGCTCGCCGCGAAGCCCCGTGTCGCCCCTGAACATGACCGACTGGAACGACCGGGCCCGCGGGTTCGAGTCGATCGCCGGGTTCGTCCCCGGCGTCGGCGGCATGGTGATGGCGGGCCGGGACGGCACCGCCGAAACCTTCGCACGCCAGTGGGTCACGGCCGGCTTCTTCGACGTCCTCGGCGTCAGGGCGCTCGCGGGCCGCACGTTCCTTCCGTCCGATCACGCCGCTCGATCGAACGTCCTGGTCGTCAGCGAAGCGCTCTGGCAGACGCGCTTCGGTCGCGACCCCACCATCATCGGACGCACAATCCGACTGGACGGAATACCCTTCACCGTCGTCGGGATCGTCCCGCAGCACTCTCAGCTCCTGGCGCGGACGAGCATGTGGGCGATGATCCCGTTCGATCGGCGTCCGCAGCTTCGAGGCGCCTACTTCCTTCGTGCGATCGGACGCATGAAACCGGGCGTTTCGGTTGATTCGGCACGCGCCGAGGTGACCACTATCGCAGAAACGCTGGAGCGCGAATTCCCGGCGACCAACAAGGGGCGCGGCGTGACGATCGAACCGATGCACGACGCCGTGATGGGCAGCGATCTGCGGACGACGTCGCTGCTGTTTCTCGGTGTCGTCGGCTTCGTGCTGCTCATCTGCTGCGCCAACGTCGCGAACCTGCTGCTGACGCGAGCAACGGCGCGGACGCGCGAGTTCGCCATCCGCTCGGCGCTCGGCGCCGGACGCCGGAGGGTGATTCGTCAGCTCGTCACCGAAAGTCTCGCGCTGTCCGCGATCGGCGGCGCGCTCGGACTGGCCGTCGGCGCGGCGATCGTCAGGATCGCGCCGGCTCTCATTCCGGAGGACCTTCTGCCCGCCGCGGTCACGATCACATTCGATACGCGCGTGATGGCGTTCGGTGCGGTTGCCGCAATTGTCGTCGGCCTGCTGTTCGGCCTCGTCCCGGCCTGGCAGGCGAGCGGATTTTCTTCCGCGTCACTGGCAACCTCGGACACCCGGACCGCTACCGGCGGCAGCCGGATCCGCTCGCTGCTCGTTGCGGGCGAGATTGCAACAGCCGTACTGCTTCTTTTCTGCGCGGGGCTGCTGCTGCGAACGCTGATGGCCGTCGAAGGCATTGACCGGGGCTATCGCGCCGGCCAGGTCCTGACGATGCTCGTGGACCCTCTCGGGGAGCGCTATCCGACACCCGCATCGCTCCTGCAGTTCTTCAAAGACATCGAACGTGAGGTGGCATCGGTGCCCGGGGTGCGAAGCATCGCGTGGACGAGTGGCCTTCCGCTGGGCTCGTCTGATCAGGGCGGCCGCTCGTTCGAGGTCGTCGGCGAACCGGTGGCCGACAGCCAGAGGCCGGCAACCGATTACCAGATCGTGAGCCCGGCGTACTTTCAGACCGTCGATCTCCCGATTACGGCAGGCCGCGCGTTCACGGAGCACGACACGGACACGACCGTTCCGGTCTGCATCGTGAACGAGGCGATCGCGCGCACCAGCTTCGGCGGACGGTCGCCGGTGGGATCACAGATCGCGATCCGGCCCGCAGGTTCTCCACAGGCGAAGCCGGAAATCAGGGAGATCGTCGGCGTCGCGCGCCAGGTGAAGGGCCGGCCGGACGAGGTCGAGGACTTCCTTCAGATCTACGTGCCGACGGCGCAAGACCCGGTCGACGACATCTATCTGGCGGTCGGGTCCTCGACGGGAAGCGCGGAGGCACTGACGGCGCCGGTCCGCGCCGCGATCGGCCGCATCGACAAGGAACAACTTGTCAGCGTCCGAGAGGTGATGACGCTCGAGGACATCGCGCGCGACGCGACGTCGCGCCAGCGGTTCCGCGCGGTGATGGTGATCGCCTTCGCCAGTCTCGCGCTCGTGCTGGCGATGGTCGGCGTCTTCGGCGTCCTCGGCCATGCCGTCCAGCTGCGGGTCCGCGACTTCGGCATCCGCCGCGCGCTCGGCGCGAGCACGGCGGATGTCATCACTCTTGCTCTCGGCAGCGCCGTTCGCATGATTGCCGCCGGAACGATCGTCGGCCTCATCTTCGCCGCGCTGCTGGGGCGGCTGCTGTCGAGCGTGCTCGTCGGCGTGCAGCCGCTCGACGCGCTCACATTCGTGAGCGTCACACTGGTACTCGCATTGTCCGCGGCGTTGGCGATGATCGTCCCCGCGTGGAACGCCACTCGCGTCGACCCTGCCATCGCGTTACGCGAGGGGTAATCGTCCGGCGGCGCTCGGCTCCGGCGCCGTGCGCACGCCGAACAGAATAGAGAGCGTTCCCGCCATACCCAGCCCCACCGTGCCGAGCGCGGCTGCCCAGTGCAAACCGAGGAGCACGCCGGACGACAGCAGGATCGCCGTCCACATCGCCGCGAGGGCCACGCGCTTGGCCGACCGCGGCATGCCTCCATCGTGCGCGAACCGACGGACTACCGGACCGAGCCGCGGGTTGTCGCGCAGCCACGCCTCGAAGCGGGGCGAGCTGCGCGAGAAACAGTACGACGCGGTGAGGACGAACACGGTCGTCGGCAACCCGGGCAGGATGACGCCGGCAATGGCGAGCGCGACAGCGCACCAGCCCAGGCCGCCGAAGATCATTGACGTTGTCGCGCCGGATGCGACGGGTTTCATGTCAGCCTCCGATCACGCCCGGCTCGTGCGAACCGGCTCGGCGGCGATTGCATGCGGCCGCAGACCTGGAACGAGCATCGGCACGCGGCGGCGATACTGGCCGTATTCCGGGTGCGCGGCTATCAGGTCGCGCTCTTCCAGCTGGATGGCCACCAGGATGTAGGCGGTGGTCATCCCCGCGAACACCAGATGCGCCACGGTCATCGTCGGCGTGCACCAGAACGCCAGGAGCCAGCCTACATACAAAGGATGCCGCACGATCCGGTAAAGGACCGGGGTAGCGAACCGCAGCTCGCTCTGCGGCTGACCGCGGAACGCCCGCCAGGTCTGCCGCAGGCCGAAGAGGTCGAAGTGATTGATCGCGAAGGTTGCCACCAGCACGAGGGTCCATCCGAAAGCGAACCCGGCCAGCAGCAACGCGCGGGCTACCGGGTGCTCGACGTGCCAGACGGTGCCGCCGAGCGGCCGCCACTGCCAGAAGAGAAGAATCAGCGCCGCGCTGCTGGCGAGCACGTACGTGCTCCGCTCCACTGACGCCGGAATGACCCTGGTCAGCAGAGTCTTGAATCCCGGCCTGGCCATCACGCTGTGTTGCACGGCAAAAAGCGCCAGCAGGCCGAGATCGATCGCCAATGCCGTCTGCCACGGGCCTGCAGGACCCGAATCGAGCGACTTCGGCACGATCACGTTCCCGATAAAGCCGATCGCGTAGAGAAACGTCAGAAAAAAGAACGCGTAGCTCACGCCGCCGTATCCCAGCATCAGGATTCTCTTCATATCGTCCTCCGCTCCGTCCCTGTGTCTGTAAAATACGAGCCGAGCCGGTCAGGTGTCCCGTGACTCTTCCGGGATTACTCCGGGATTTGGGCATGGACCAGGCGGTGAGCTTCGGCGGCTATCGTTTTGACGTCGAGACCGGCCGGCTCTGGTCAGGAAACCGTGAGGTCCGCCTCACGCCAAAAGCGGCCGCCGTGCTGAACGTTCTCGTGACGCACGCAGGCGAGCCGGTCACGAAGGACCAGCTCTTCGCCTCGGTCTGGCGCGACACCCTGGTCAGCGACGATGCGCTCACGTCCTGCATCCAGGAACTTCGGCGTGCGCTCGAAGACAGCGCGAAAGAGCCGCGCTTCATCGAAACCCGCCATCGCCGCGGTTATCGATTCGTGGCGCGCCTGTCGCCCGCAACGCCTCAGGAAGATGCGCAGGAGTCGCCGGCCGCGGTTCCCGAGCTTTCCGCCATTGCCGTTCTTCCGTTTGTGGACATGAGTCCCGGCCGCGATCAGGACTATCTGTGCGAAGGCCTCGCGGAGGAACTCATCAACGCCCTTACGCACATCGATGGCCTCCGGGTCGCGTCGCGGACCGCGTCGTTTCAGTTCCGGGGCAGCGGCGCGGATGTTCGCGAGATCGGCCGCCATCTCAGCGTCGGAACGCTGCTCGAAGGAAGCGTTCGCAAGGCCGACAATCGGCTGCGCGTCACGGTCCAGTTGATCGAAGTGGCCAGCGGCTACCACCGGTGGTCGCACCGCTTCGATCGCACGCTGGACGACGTCTTCGCGATCGAGGACGAGATCGCCGAGAGCGTCGCGACGTCGCTGAGAGGCGGCGTGTTGAGCCGGAGTGAAAAGCAGGCGATGCAGCGGCGTCCGCAGACCGGCACCGCCGCCTACGAGTACTACCTTCGCGGCCGGCAGTACCTGCCCCGCATGACGCAGCCGGACCTCGAGACCAGCCGCGACATGTTCGAGCGTGCGATCGAGCTCGATGCCGGCTACGGCCCGGCCTGGTCGTGCCTGGCCGCGGCGCACGCAACGCTTTACGAGTGGTTCGGCGGCAGAGAGGACGATCTGGCGAGGGCGGAACGGAGCAGCCAGCGAGCGCTGGAGCTGGCGCCCGAACTGTCGCTCGCTCATGTCGCACGCGGATTCGTCCTGTCCCTGTCGGGCCCTTATGACGACGCGGCGCGGGCTTTCGAGGAGGCGATTCGCCTCAACCCGAATCTCTTCGAGTCGTACTACTACTTCGCGCGGACGTGCTTCGCGGCCGGCGACATCGAGCGATCCGCCGAGCTCTTTCGCCAGGCCGCGGACGTCCGTCACGAGGATTTCCAGAGCCCGTTGCTGCTCGCCCAGTCGCTCCGGATGCTCGGCCGCTCGAAGGAAGCGGCGGACGCGGTGCGGGAAGGCATCCGCCGCGCCGAGAGCATGCTCGTGCTGAACCCGCTCGACTGCCGGGCGCTGTCTCTCGGCTCGCTGGCGCTCTACTTCGACGGGCAGAAGGCGCGCGCGATCGAATGGTCGCGACGATCGCTCGAGCTCTACCCGGACGACATGAGCGCGCTGATAAACGCGGGCTGCCTGCATTCACGGATGGGCCAGAAAGAACAGGCGCTCGAGATTCTCGAGCGCCTGTTCGCGCGCGGATGGGGAAAACGCGACTGGATCCAGCACGACCCCGACTACGACAGCCTCCGCGACGACCCGCGATTCAAGAAGCTGCTAGCGCGGCTCAAATGAGGCGCACGACACCTTCGGGTGCCAGTTCACGAACGCGCCGTTCGGATTGTCTTTCCACGCCCAGACGTGCAACGTGTAGAACTCCGGCAGCCCGAAGCGGTTCGGAGCCTCGAACAGGTGCAGGAGCTGTCCCATGATCTGCGGCGTCCCGCCTTCCGGATGCGCCGCTTCCCACGCTGCCTTCGTCACCAGGTAGTCCGCGCCGATCAGCCGCAGCCGCCCGTTGGGCAGCGGCTCGTAGATCACGATCTCGGGACGGGCCGGGTCGAGCTCCGGATCTCCGACGAGCGCCATGTTCACGTAATGAAGACCCATGGCCCCCGCTTCGTCTCCGGTCACGCAGCCAAACATCAGCTCATAGTCTTCGTCTTCGGCTACCGACACGTCGCGAAACCGTTCGGTCGCTTCGCGGACGACCTTGATCAGCGCACCAGGCGAGTCGTGTCGCTCGTGCGCGAGGCCGGCCTGGGCGAATGTGTTCGAAGACGCCGCGCCGGAGACCACGACGACGCCGACGAGCAGGATTCTGAACGCCAACGGTCCCACTTTCATCACAGCCCTCCTGAAGCAAAGAAGCGGCAGCGCGTGTCTGCCGATCGTTCTACAGGAGGCTACGATTCACGCCGCTCCGAAGTCCCGTGATCTCCCCGGGATTTCGCCGGGATTGCGGTGGCGCGACGATCGTTCCCTCGCCGGCACCCGGGCGTGCGAGATGCTTCGTCCCCCAGCGCCACAGCACATCGAACACCGGCCCGAGCGTGAGGCCGTACGGCGTCAGACGATACTGCACTCCCGCGTGCGCGGGCGACAACGCCCGGCGGACGACGAGGCCGTCCGCCTGCATCTGACGGAGCTGTTCGCGGAGTACCTTGCCGGCCACACCGGGCATCGCGCGCCGCAGCTCGCCGAACCCGTGCGGCCGCCAGGAGAGCCGCTGGAAGAGCATCGGCTTCCACCGGCCCCCGATGACGCCGATCGCGGTATAGAGCGGACAGGCTGTCCGCTCCGTATGGCTGTCGCTCAGCATCGCGCCGGTCTTGAAGGGTACTTTGAAGTGCCCTCTTGTTCGCGCCCGAACGGCAACGCTAGAGTGCTCTCTTGTGACTGCTCGCCTGTTTCGTATTGTCATTCCAGTAAACGACCTCGACGCTGCGGCACGATTTTACGCCGCGCTGCTCGAGGAAGCGGGCGCCCGGGTATCGAACGGGCGCCACTACTTTTCGTGCGGCGGCGTCATCCTGGCGCTCTACGACCCCAGGGCCGACGGCGACGACACGACGCCGCGGCCGAACTTCGAGCACATCTACTTCGCGGTCGATGATCTGGAGGCCGTCTACGGCCGGGCCGAGAAGATCGGCGGACTCTCGACGGAAACCGGCGACGGCCGGCTGCCGATGGGCGAGATCGCGCGGCGGCCGTGGGGCGAGCGGTCCTTTTACATGTTCGATCCCTTCGGCAATCCGATCTGCTTCGTCGACGCGGCAAGCGTGTTCACAGGCCGGCCGACGTGACGAAAACGGAACGGGCATGCGTTCGATAACCAGAGAAGTTCGGTTGCCGGTCAGAGCGGATGCCGCGTTTGCGCTCCTTCACACGCCGAGCGCGATTCGAGCGTGGTGGTCCGCCGCACGCGCCGTCGTCGCGCCGCGGCCTGGCGGGATCTGGATCGCTGCATGGGGATCGGACGAAGACGCGCCTGACTACATCACCTCCGCGCGCATCACCGTGTGGGACCCTCCTCGGACGCTGCGCCTCGGACATTTCCAGTACTCCCGGAAGGACGGACAGGAGCTTCCGTTCGTGGCCGCCCTCGAGACGGAGTTCTTCGTCAGCCCGCACGATTCAGGCAGCCTCCTTTGTGTGCATCAAGCCGGATTCCCGGATGAGGCCATCGCCGATGCGTTCTTCGCCGCGTGCCAGGCCGGCTGGGCGGCAACTTTCGAAGGCATTCAGCGCTACGTCGTCAATTCGGCTCACCCTTGAAGCGCATCCTGACGGCGATGTTGTACCTCGTGCTGCTCGCCGTCGCCCTGTCGGCCGTGCAGACAATCTGGATCGCGCTGGCCGACACGCCGCGCTACCAGAGCGTCTTTCCGGGCGCGCAGGGCCGGCTCTACTGGATCACCGTGGCCTCATCCGCCGCCGCGGGGCTCAATGCGATCCTCATCGCTTTCCGCAAGCAATGGGCCGTGTGGCTCAATCCGTTTATCGGCCTCGCGTCGATCGGATGGCTCCGGCTTGTGGGCAGTCCTCCCGGAAACCAGGCGGTCGTCCTGGTCGCCTGTTTCGTCTCGACGTACCTGCCCTGGTATCTGTGGCGCCCGGGTCCGTCCCGTCAGGATCACCTCACTTAACGCTCACAAATCGCTGAGGACTCGCCGGCCGCGGCCGCCGATGCTTCCCCTGGAGGTCATCGATGCACACGGTCATACCCGCAGCGAGCTTTCACTTCGCCACGATTTCCGTCAGCACCCGACACACGACCGAGTTCATAGATCTGACGGACCGGCTCGAGAGGCTCGTGGCCGATTGGGGAGTCGGGTCTGGGATCCTCAACGTCCAGACGCTCCACACGACGTCGGCCATCGTCGTGAACGAGCACGAGCCACTTCTGCTCGCCGACTTCCAGGCGCTGCTCGAGGCGGTCGCGCCGGCACACGGCCGATACCGGCACGACGACCCCGCTTTCCGCACGGTGAACCTGACGGAGGGTGAGCGGCCCAACGGCCACGCCCACTGTCGCGCGCTGTTCCTGCCGGTTTCGACATGCCTCAACGTGACAGAGGGCAGGCTCCGGCTGGGGTGCTGGCAGCGCGTGTTCTTTGTCGAGCTCGATGGGCCGCGCGAGCGAAACGTCTCCGTGCTGATCCTCGGAGGAGCAGGGCGATGAAGGTCAAGATGATCCTGCCCGCGCTGACCGAGGCGACCAGCCCTTTCTTTCGTCCGATTAAGTATTCGCTTTTCCCGCCGCTCGGCCTCGCGACGCTCGCCGCATACCTGGAGGATGACGACGTAGATATCCAGGACGAGCACGTCGAAGTGCTCGAACTCGACGATACGCCGGATCTCGTCGTCATCCAGGTCTACATCACGTCCGCGTACCGGGCGTATCGCATCGCGGACCACTATCGCCGCCGCGGCGCGTACGTCGTCCTCGGCGGGCTGCACGTCACGTCGCTGCCGGATGAAGCGGCCGCGCACGCCGATACGATCTTTCTGGGCCCGGGAGAAGACACCTGGCCGCGGTTCCTGGCGGACTTCAGGCGCGGATGTGCGAGCCGAGTCTATCGATCCACGCTTCGGACGCTGGATTGCCTTCCACCGATTCGACGCGATCTCATCAAACGTCGGCTCTATCTCGTTCCGAACTCGATCGTCGTCTCACGCGGCTGCCCGCACGTGTGCGACTTCTGCTACAAGGAGGCGTTCTTCGAAGGCGGACGGTCGTTCTATACGCAGACGGTCGATTCGGCACTCGCTGAGATCGAGAGGCTGCCCGGCCGTCATCTGTACTTCCTCGACGATCATCTGTTTGGGGACAGACGGTTCGCTTCTGCGCTCTTCGACGGCATGCGCGGCATGGGACGCCTGTGGCAGGCGGCCGGGACCGTGAACGCCGTGCTCGCGCCCGATCTTCTCGAGCGCGCCGTGAATGCCGGCCTTCGGAGCCTCTTCGTCGGCTTCGAGACGCTCGACGCCGCGAACCTGGCCGAACAGCGGAAGTATCAGAACATGCGCCGCGACTACGCCGCGGCGATCCGGCGGCTGCACGGCCTCGGAGTCATGATCAATGGCAGCTTCGTGTTCGGCATGGACGGCGACGATACGTCTGTGTTCCGGCGGACCGTCGACTGGGCCGTCGAGCAGGGGATCGAGACCGCGACGTTTCACATCCTCACGCCGTATCCGGGCACGGCGCTCTACCGCCGGATGTCCGGGCAGCGCCGCCTGACGACGGACGACTGGGATCTCTACGACACGCGCCATGCGGTCTTCCGCCCCGCGCGGATGTCGGCACCCGAGCTCGAGCGCGGCTACCGCTGGGCGTACCGCGAGTTCTATCGATGGAAGTCGATCGTTCGCGGCGCGTCGGCGCATGAAGATCCCGTTGCGGGCCTTCGACACCTGGCGTACGCCGCCGGGTGGAAGAAATTCGAACCGCTCTGGGACTTCGTCATTCGCGCCAAACGAGCTGGATCGATGCTGCCGATGCTCGAGGCGATCCTCAGCGAGTTCGGCCGGCGTTCACCTGTAGACGGCGCAACCCCGCGCCTCGAGATTCGAAATCCAGGCGGGCCAGGGAAGAGTCGTCACCCATCTGAGATCGAGCTTGTCCAGACGTGGCAGCGAAGCGATGGCCTCGGGCAGCTGCGTCAGGGGGTTCCCGCGAAGGTCGATGAGCCGCAGCTCGTGCAGCTCACCTACAGAAGAAGGCACTGACTGAAGCCCGTTGTTGCGAAGGTGGAGCTCGCGCAGCCGGCATAGCCTGCCGATGCTGTCCGGCAGGCGGGTCAAGTGATTGTCCGTGGCGCGGAGCTCGACGAGACCAACGAGGTCGCACACGACGCCCGGCAGCTCCGCAAATTGATTCTCGCTGATGTTCAAGTACCGGAGCTTCGTCAGGCGCTCGAGCGACGCGGGAAGCGACGACAGGGAGTTGTCGTGCAGATAGAGAAAGCCGGCGAGATCGACGAGCTCACCGATCGACTCAGGAATTCGTGAGAGCTTGTTGTGCCCCAGGTCGAGAGTCTGAAGCTTCGTCAGGCGCCCGAGCCGCTCGGAGACTTCCTGCAGCCCGTTCTCGGCCAGGATCAAACTGTCGAGCTCGATTTGATCCCAGACCGAGTCGGGCACCGTGCCGAGCTGTTGCCTCCAGAGGTTCAGACTGATTCCCGGTTCGCGCGCCATGAAGCGAGATGCTACCTGCGAACGGGGCTCCGTTGCGCGCGTCCTGCTAAGCTTTGGCCGAACCGGTGAGGAGGCAGATCGTGCGGAGAGCGCTTCGACCAGCGGCTATGGTGATGTTGATGTCCGGGATGGTCTCGAACCAAGTGGCCGCGCAGGTGAAGACGGCGGCCGGCATGGTGCAGGGCGTAGCCACCGCCGATCAGCAGATTCGGACCTTCAAGGGGATCCCCTACGCCGCGCCGCCCGTCGGCGATCTGCGGTGGCGGGCGCCACAGCCGGCCGCGGCATGGCAGGGCACGCGGGACGCTTCGAAGTTTGGACCGGCGTGTCTTCAGGGCAGCATCTACGGAGACATCAACTTTTCAGAGCTCAGCGAAGACTGCCTCACGCTGAACATCTGGACGGCTGCGAAGTCGGCGACCGAACGGCTCCCCGTAATGGTGTGGATCCACGGCGGCGGCTTTCAGGCGGGCGGCGGCGCCGAGCCGCGACACGACGGCGTGGCGTTCGCGCGAAGGGGCGTCGTCCTCGTGACGTTCAACTACCGACTCGGCGTGTTCGGCTTTCTCTCTCACCCGGAGCTCACGCGCGAGTCGGGCCACAACGCCTCCGGAAACTACGGATTGCTCGATCAGGTTGAAGCGTTGCGCTGGGTCCAGGCGAACATCGCCGCCTTCGGCGGGGATCCCGGCAATGTGACGATCTTTGGAGAATCTGCCGGCTCGTTGTCGGTGAGCGCGCTCATGGCATCGCCGCTGGCGCGCGGACTGTTCCACAAAGCGATCGGTGAAAGCGGCGCCTATTTCAGGGCAATCGGCGGCCTGTCGCTCGCGCCGCGCTCCGAGACCGAGCAGGCGGGTGCGACGTTCGTCAGCTCGCTCGGGGCGGAGTCGATCGCCGCGGCGCGCGCGATGGCGGGCGACGCCGTGCTCCAGGCCGCGCTCAAGGTTCAGCCGTGGTTCGCTCCGAACGTCGACGGGTACGCCCTCACCGAGGACGTCAACAGCGCCTTCTCCGCCGGCCGGCAGAGCCGGGTTCCGCTGCTCGCCGGCTGGAACGCCGACGAGGTCCGCGCGGGAGTCGTCTTCGGGCCGCAGAAGCCAACGGCGCAGAGCTTTGCCGAAGACACCCGCAGGCGGTTTGGCAGCGACGGCGACGCGATCCTGAAGGCCTATCCCGCTGCGACGGACGCCGAGGCGGTGGAGGCGGCTGCCGCGCTTGCCACGGATCTCTTCATGGGCTACTCGACGTGGAAATGGATCGAGACGCACGCTCGGACAGCACGCGTCCCCGTCTATCGCTATTCGTTCGATCGAAAGATCCCCGTTGCGCCGGACGCGAAGATCAACGGCATGCCGGCCACCTCACGCGACATCGGCGCGCGCCACGCCGGCGAGATCGAGTACGTCTTCGGCGCGCTCGACTCGCTCAAGGACGTACCGTGGGAGCCGAGCGACCGCAAGCTGTCTGACGCGATGACGACCTACTGGGCGAACTTCGCGAAGAGCGGCGATCCGAACGGCCAGGGTCTGCCGAAATGGCCGCGCTACGACGCCGGCCGCCGCGTGCTGCACCTCGACGAGACGATCCGCGACGAAGCGGATTCGCTGCGCCACCGCTACGAGGCGATCGACACATACGCGCAGAAGATTCGGAAACAATAAGCCGCGGAATACGCGGATTACGCCAGAACGACGACGCAGCTGCACTAAAGCCACGGATTGCACCGATTACACGGAACGAACCAAACTAAACACGAGCCGCGGAGTACGCCGAATACGCGGACCCAACTCTAGCTGCGCGTGGTGGAACAACAACACCTCGGCCGTCAGGCTCCTCAACCCGCGATCACCTTCCGAGCAAGGGCCCCAAATTCTTGAGTGCGTGCCGAATCGCGCCGAGGTGATAGGCCGTGTGCACGACGATCGCCATGCTGTCTCCCACCTGCTGGTCGCTCCACATCTCAAGACGCTCGAGTGTCTCGATCAGCGCATCATATTCGCGTCGAACACGACCTTTGAGCTCCTCCCAGTCCCGATCTCCGACCTGCTGCGGCCGCCAACTCGCCGGCCAGTCGAGGCGTTGCTCTCGCCCCATCATGCCGTCGTGGTTCACGCGCACGTAGTACGCCAAGTGCGCACAGTGGGCCGCAATCGTCTGGGCACCGACATACGGCACGTGCGAGGCCCCTTTGGCTGTCAGAGCGTCGAGCGTATGGAACAACCCGGCGCCCTTATCGAGATATGTGTTCCCGCCGGGCCCCTCGAAGGTTTCCTTGAGGAGCGCAAACAGATTCTTCGTAAAGTCGCGTTGAGCGATGTCGGCCATTCTGTCCCTCGCGTTCGGCAGGTCATCAGCCTACCAGCCCATGGCAAACGCTGAATTAGGCTCGACACGATCGATCCTGTGTCACTACACTGTCGCGCATGGCGATGGGGAACGACGGCGTCGCGCCAAGCAGACGTCGATTGTGGATCGCGACGCAAGACCGGCCGTCCTGGCTTGCCGCCGGGCCGCTACTTCCGCCTGCTGCTGATCGGCTACGTCGAAGGCTTGGACGCTGAGCGCGCCCTCGCGTGGCGTGCGGCAGATTCGTTGGCCCTGCGCGAGTTTCTTGGGCTGCTGTTGCCGGAGGCGCCGCCGGACCATTCGACGATTTCGCGCATGCGTCGTCTGATCGATCTCGAAACCCACGAAGCCCGTCTTGACGTGGATTCTGCAGCGGCTCGCTGACGCCGGACTGGTCAAGGGCAAGACGATCGGTGTTGACGCGACAACGTTGGAAGCGAACGGCCCGCGCAGCATCGTGCGACGGGACACGGGCGCGACGTATCAGGAGTTTTTGACGCAGCTCGCACAGGCGTTAGCCCAACAGCTCAACTTTGGTGGGCTCCGCCCCACACCCCGGCTCGGTCGCGCCGTACGCGCCGCCGCGATGCGGCGCATGCAGCGAGGAAAAACTTTCGCGAAGTCGCATAGCGGCCTAGTGTCCTGACCGCGTGGTTCGCGCAATAAGTGGCGCGGTCTGAAAGTCGAGGGTTCGCTGGGCGAAGCGCGCAATGTTGGCGAGAATGTCATCGGCACTCTTGGTCCAGACGAAGGGGGTCGCCTTTGCATGGTGTGCGGCGATGAACTCGCGAATTGCGGCCTTCAGCTGCGCGACGCTGCGGTGGACCCCCCGGCGCAATTGTTTATTGGTGAGCTCGGCGAACCAGCGCTCCACGAGGTTGAGCCACGATCCGTAGGTGGGCGTGAAGTGCACGTGAAAGCGGGAGCGCTTCGCGAACCAGTTTCGGATCAGCGGCGTCTTATGCGTCCCGTAGTTGTCCATGATCAGATGCACGTCGAGGTGCCGAGGGACCGTGGCCTCCACGGCGTCGAGGAATTGCCGAAATTCGGTGGAGCGATGCCGTTGATGAAACTGCGTGATCAGCTCACTGGTCTTCACGTTGAGCGCCGCAAACAAGGTGGTCGTCCCATGCCGACGGTAGTCGTGCGTGCGGCGCTCGACCTGGCCCGGGCGCATCGGCAACACCGGTTGGGTGCGATCCAACGCTTGAATCTGGGATTTCTCATCGACACAGAACACGAGCGCATGCGTCGGCGGATGCATATACAAACCGACGATGTCCCGCACCTTGTCGATCAGCAACGGATCCGTCGACAGCTTGAACGTCTCGGTGCGATGCGGCTGTAGACCGAACGCGCGCCAGATTTGTTGAATCGTCGTCCGACCCAACCCGCTCGCTTTCGCCATCCCGCGACTACTCCAGTGCGTCTCGCCGCGCGGCGTCTCCTCCAGCGTCCGCACGATCACTTGCTCGATTTGCACATCACTGATCTGACGCGGCGTCCCTGGACGCGGCTCGTCATACAATCCGTCCACGCGCTCCCGCACAAACCGACCACGCCATTTGCACACCGTGGTCTGCGACATCCGCAACCGCTTCGCGACGGCCTTGTTGTCCTGCCCTTCCGCGCACGCCAGAATGATCCGCGCACGCCGCGCCAGGTGCGGCGCGGTCCGGGACCGATGGGCCAACGAGTCGAGTCGCACGCGTTCGTCGTCCGTCAGAATCAGCGCCACTTTCGGGCGTCCCAGTGCCATGCTCGCCTCCTTGTAGACGAGTACGACTGGGCCGCGCCAGTTGTTTCACATTCTTCGCGGTCAGGACACTAGC
>DATAFJ010000073.1:0-5672 GCA_036257535.1 Vicinamibacterales bacterium
TCTCTGCTCTTGATGAGGAACGCGCCTTGAGGTGAAAGGTAGGGAGCGAAGATGACCGCACAGGCCACGTTGCGGTAGGTCTCACCGGGAGTTGCATCGCCGCCGCCGTCCCCGAGAGCAGGACCCTTATACAACCTGCAGTTCCAGCACGCTAGATTTTTTTCTCGCCGCTCCGTGCAGTAAGGATGAGCTGTGACCCGCACGGTCAGCTGCGTGTGTAGAGTCCTTACTCGATGGTTTGAACTAATCGCTCGGCGCTTGCCAGAGCTGCGTCAAAGCGAGCGAGCGCAGCCGCAAGACGGGTGCGCTCCCGTGACAACATCGCAGCATCCTTGAGGCGAATCGCCTCCGCCAGCCCCGGCAGCGGCTGGCCGTCGTAGAGGGAATGGATGTTCCAGCCGTAGATGACGTGACGGTACCAGCGGCGATCCGCCGGCTCCGAATCATCCACCAGCGTCTGCTCGAGGCGGGCGAGCGCGTCGTTGAGCTCGCGAGCCACGGCCGGGGTCAATCGTCCCTGCGCGAGGCGACGGTCGATTTCCCGTTCGAGCGCCTCGCCGCGTGACGCGCGGCGCGCCGCGCCACCTCCGCCAGCGCCTGCAAGGAGCGGCCGTCTGTGGCGGCTTGCGTCGCAGCCTCGTCGATGAACGCCGCGATACGGCGCGCGTATCGGGAGTACCGGAACGGGAGGACGTCCGCGGACGCGAGTCGAAGCGCGACCGAGCCGAGGATCCGCGCGAGCCGCGGGCCGCGGGTCCGATCCGGATCGGCCATGCGCTCAAAATAGAGCCGCGTGTCGTGCGAGGAATGATACGTGCCGTAGCTGCCGTCGAAATCCAGCTCGAACGACAGCGTAGGCAGGCCGAGAAAGTCCTGGAACGCCACGAAATCGGCGCCGCTGCCGAGCGCGGCCAGCTCGTCGGGAGGCGCCAGACCCAGATCGGTTGCGACCTCCGCCACGAAATCCCTCAGCGAGGGAACGCCCCCGGCGTCGAACCGGTCTCCCATGTAGTAGTCCGAGTTCACGTAGCAGATGACCCGCTCACGCAGCGTTGCGGCCCGCTCCTCCGCGAACTCGGTCGATCCAATCAGGCCATATTCTTCGGCGTCCCAGAAGGCGAACGTAATGCTGCGGGAAGGGCGCCAGCCGGTGCTGGTCAGCGCGGCGAGTCCGCTTGCGACTTCGACAAGCACCGACGCGCTCGTGCCCGGATCGACGCCACCGAAGGTCCAGGCGTCGTGGTGCCCACCCAGCATGACTAGACGCTCCGGATCGGTCGAGCCTCGCAGCGTGGCGAGAACGTTGCGGATCGGCAGCTGACCGGCCGTCATGTCGACATCCAGAGTTGCGGCTACCCGGCCGCGGCCGAGCGCGTCGACGATCTTCCGGCCCTCCGCGGCGCCGATGACGACCGCGGGGATCTTCGGGAGCGTCGGCGCCTGGCGCGGATCGAGCGCGCGCGATCCTGTGATCGCCCCTGCGCCGGGTGTGAGCGGATCGCCGTGCCAGAACCACGAATACTTGGCGTTGCCGCGCTGCACAAGCTGCGGCGAACGCCACGGGCCATCCGGCCACATCGGGCCTCGCCCCGCGCCGTCGTCAGCCGGATCGCTATAGAGAATGATGCCGCTCGCGCCGGAGATCTCGGCCGTGTGGACCTTTACCGCCCGGTGGCTGCGGCCGTAGCGGGCGAGAACAATGGCCCCACCGACGTCGACACCGTCCGCCTTCAGGGTGACGTAATCGGCCGGCAGGCCGTAGTTGACGTATACGACTGGGCCAGTCACATGGCCGCTGGCCGAATACGCGACGTATCCGGGATCCAGATCCGCGTCGGCGGTATCCGGATCGAATGACGCTGGGGGCTCGGTCGTCTGGAGCGGGACAGAGAGATTTCCTTCGAGGCGCAGGCTCGCCTGGACGCGACGTGGACGCGACAGATACGCGGAATACTCGGCCGTCTCGACCGTGAGCCCGGCGGCCGCGAGCGTTCGTGCGAGCCAGCGGGCGACATCGGCGCCGCCGGGCGTTCCCGCGGCGTGCGGGCGTTGGGTCAGCGCGCGATGCGTCTCGGAGAGTCGGTCTGTCGAGATCGCATCGGCAAATCGGTGTTCCAACCTACGGACGGCCCGGCCGCTTTCAGATGTGAACCCCAGCGGCGGCGGGTTCTGCGCCGCCAACACGGCTGCGACCACCAGCGCGCCTGCATTGATGAGCGCGCGCACGACGCTAGTCGAGATGGTAGGTGAACGTGAGCGACTGAATCTTGAACTCACCGCGGGTCTCGACGAGCAGCATCATGAGCTTGCCGCGGCGGCGCTCGTCGTTGTCGTGCAGAACGAAGTCGGCGCGCATCGTGGCGAGCCGTCCGTCGCGCTCCACGCGGACGTTCTCGAGCGTCTCCCGGATGGCGCGGCCGGTGGCAAAGAAGCCGCGCTGCCGCTCGTAGAATTCCTCGAGCGTCCGGGTCGTCACCGCGCCGGTGTCATCAATCGAGCCGGCGACGAATGTCGGAAGAAACAGGCCGCGCCACTCGTTGAGGGTTTCGCGCGCGTACAGCTGGATGTAGTCGTCGACCACCCGCTTGAGACGGGCGTCGCGAGACGCGTCGGTTTGCTGCGCAACCCCGACGCTCCCGCCCAGCGCGCCCGAAGCGAGGAGCGCGCAGAATAGAAGGATGCGCATGAGCGCGCATCGTATATCAGATCGACAGCAGGCGCTCGAAGAACGATCGATACCGCCGCATCGCCATTCTCAGATCCTCCGTCGAGATCCGATCGGATCGTTCCCACTCGGACTCGAGCTGCTTGCGCTCGGTGGCAAATACCTCGGCCAGCCGTTTCATGACCTCCGCGACGAGCGCATCCGTTTCAGCAGCAGAATTCGCCATCACGGTGCCACCAGGAAAGGCCGAGGCCCCCCGTGTCCTCGTCGGTTATAGAATCGCCTTCATGGACGGTCCGCCTTCGCGGCCAGAATCACCTTCGACATCCGCTTCGGCGAGACAGCCTTTGCCCGCTGGCCTGCCTAGCCGGAGCTCGCTGAAGCCAGCGAGCGAAGGCTGGTCCGTTCACAAGTTCGGCGGGTCGAGCGTCGCTGATGCTGCCTGCATGCAGCGCGTCGCCAAGATCCTCGAAGACGACCCCAGGCCACGTCTCGCCGTCGTCCTCTCCGCCTGCCGCGGCGTCACTGACACGCTCCTCGGCCTCGTCGCCGCGGCGGAACGGCAGGAGCCGCAGGTCTCCAGCCTCGTCGACGGCCTGCGACAGCGCCACGTCGAGATCGCGAACAAGCTGCTCGACGGGGCGACGGCCGGCCAATACATTGCGGAGTTCGAGCGCGATCTCACCGACATCCAGGGAATCCTCCAGACCGTCCGGCTGATTCGCACGTCTTCGCGCTCCGTGCGCGATCTGGTCGCCGGCTACGGCGAGATCTGGTCCACGCGACTTTTCTCGCGGTTTCTCGCAGCGCGCGGACGCCGCCCAGGCGCCGTCAAGTGGATCGACGCGCGCGAGATCGTCCAGGTCGAGTGGACCACGCTCGGTCCGACGGTCCGGTGGGACGAGTCCCGCGCGAATGCGAAGAAGGTGATACCGGCGGACGCCAGCGCCACGCTCATCATCACCGGCTTCATCGCGCGTGACGAGAAGGGCCTGCAGACGACGCTCGGCCGGAACGGGAGCGATTTCTCCGCGTCCATCTTCGGCGACCTGCTCGACGCCGAAGAGATCCATATCTGGACCGACGTCGACGGCGTCCTCAGCGCGGATCCGGGCCGCGTGCCCGACGCCACGATTATCGACTCGCTGTCGTACTCGGAAGCGATGGAGCTCGCGTACTTCGGCGCGAAGGTGATCCATCCCCAGACGATGGCGCCGGCGGTGCTGAAAGGGATCCCGATCTGGATTCGCAACACGTTCGCGCCGGAGAAGGCCGGCACGCTCATCGGACGCAGGCCGGGATCAGCCGACCACACGCATCTGGTGAAGGGGATCACGAGCATCGAGAAGATCGCGCTCGTCAACGTCGAGGGGGCCGGCATGATCGGCGTCCCCGGCACGGCGCAGCGGCTCTTCGGGGCCCTCCGCGAACACGGCATCTCCGTTGTCCTCATCTCGCAGGGAAGCTCGGAGCATTCGATCTGCTTCGCGATTGCGGCGGCCGACGCCGAGCGGACCGGGCAGGTGCTCCAGCGGACGTTCGAGGCCGAGCTGGCGCGCAACCAGATCCAGGACATCGCCGTCTCGCGCGACTGCAGCATCCTCTCGATCGTCGGCGATGGCATGGCGGGGATGCCGGGCGTGGCCGCGAAACTCTTCGGCGCCCTCGGCTCGACGAGCGTCAACGTGCGCGCGGTCGCGCAGGGATCCTCCGAGCGAAGCATCTCAGTCGTGATCGATTCGCGCGACACGACGCGAGCGCTGCGCTCGGTTCACTCGAGCTTCTACCTTTCACCTCATACGATTTCGATCGGCCTCATCGGCCCCGGAAACGTCGGCCGCGTGTTCGTGGAACAGCTCGCGTCTCAGGCTGCGAGGCTGAGGGCGGAGTCCGGCCTCGACCTGCGCCTGCGCGGGATCATGACTTCGCGGCAGATGCTCCTCGCGGAATCCGAGCTCGCGCTGGGCCGCTGGCGAGACCTCCTGAACGCGGAGGCCAACGGCCGGCCCGCCGATCTCGAGACGTTCGAGGCGCACGTGCACGCGGATCACCTGCCGCATGCCGTGATCGTGGACTGCTCGGCAAGCGCGGAGGTCGCGAAGAACTATCCGCGCTGGCTCGCCGCCGGCATCCATGTCGTCACCCCGAACAAGAAGGCGAACAGCGCCGAGATGTCGTTCTACGCCTGTTTGAAGGAAGCGCGCCGGACTGGACGGTCTCATTACTTGTACGAGGCGGCGGTGGGCGCCGGGCTGCCGGTCATTCAGACGCTGCGCGACCTGCGCGAGACGGGCGACGAGATCCGGCGCATCGACGGCCTCCTTTCGGGCACGCTGTCGTATCTCTTCACGACGTGGGACGGGCGCGAGCCGTTCTCGAGCGTCGTCCTCGACGCGAGATCGAAGGGTTACACGGAACCCGATCCGCGCGACGATCTGTCGGGCATGGACGTCGCCAGGAAACTGATCATCCTCGCCCGCGAGATCGGGCTGCAGCTGGAGCTCCGTGACGTCGTGGTCGAGAGCCTGGTCCCGACCGCGCTCGCACAAGTGCAACCGCAGGAATTCCTCGGCCGGGTCGCGGAGCTCGACGCGCCGCTCCTCGCGCGGCTCGACTCGGCTCGCGCGAAAGGCAAGGTCCTCCGACACGTCGCGGCGCTCGACGCAACGGCCGGTCGCGCCACGGTTGGCCTGACGGAGGTCGAACCGTCCCACGCGTTCGGCAACATCAACCGGACCGACAACGTCGTGCGGTTCGCGACGTCGCGATATCACGACAATCCGCTCATCGTCCAGGGGCCGGGCGCGGGACCGGAGGTGACGGCAGGCGCGGTGTTCGCCGATCTGCTTCGGGTCTGCGCGTATCTCGGCGCGCGACTCTGATGCCGCGCGACACCGCCCTTGCTTTCGCGCCGGCAAGCGTCGGCAACGTGGCGGTCGGCTTCGACATTCTCGGCCACAGCGTGCCGGTCATGGGCGACCGCGTCCGCGCGATCAGGATCCCCGAT
>DATAFJ010000075.1:0-31240 GCA_036257535.1 Vicinamibacterales bacterium
AGGTAGTCGGCTCCCGCCTCCACGGGGCATCGCGCCGGGAACGCGCGCGCCGTTCGCAACCCTTCCGCCCGCGCGTTGACTATCGGGCTCTCCACGCTTGGCCCGTACACGGCCAGTACCGTCATGGCTGATTCGCACGTCACGGATCGTGGTGACCGAAGTCAACGCGGAAGACTCACTTCGCGCGCGTTCCGGCTTCGCAGCGCCGCGGCGCGACCCCGACTCGTCGTTAGCGTCCAGGCACGAACCCGCTTCGATCGCTAAGGACGGAACGCTCGGAACGCGATCCCGAGAATGAGGAAACCCGCGGCGCCAAGCAGCGCATCTCGATAGAGCTCCCGCGTGCCCTCGGCGATCGCGCCGACGGGTGCACGGGCCCGCGTCGAGTCGATGATGACGTTAGCTATCGCGCTGTCGGGCTCGCGGTCGAGCTCGAAGTAGCGGCCGCCGCCGGCGGTCGCGATGACCGACAGCGAATCGCGATCGAGGACGGACGATAGCGGCGCCGCGGCGGGGGAGCGATTCGGTTCGGGGATGACACCGCCGCCGGTAGTGCCGACGCCGATCACGTGGAGCGGAGCGCCGCGCGCGCGTACGAGCGCGATCGACTTCTCGACCTCGCCGCTCCACGCCTGGCCATCCGAGAGCAGGATGAACGCGCGGCCGTTCTCGGACGGCCCGCGGACCTCTTCGTCCTTCTCGACCAGCCGCATGCCCCAGTAGATGCCGCGCTCGATGTTGGTGTCCCACGTGCCGGCGTCGCGGAGCCGGAACGGCGGCTCCGTGTCGAGGTGATCGAGGAAGAAGAAGAACGTGTTCGGATCGCGGGTCAGCCGAATCTGCGGCGTCGCGACGCCGGCGAAGACGGCGAGCGCCATCCGATCGCGCTCCCACCGGAGCGATTCGCCGAGCGTGCGGAGGAACTGCATCGAGCGCTGCCACCGATCACTTCGATCAGGACCAGCCGACGTACGAGCGACGTCCCGGACTCGCATCGAGGCGGAGCCGTCCTGCAAGACGACGATGTCGACGCCGCCCGTGCGAACGCGCGACGTGACCTCGAGCGGCCGCGCGAGCGCGACGATCGTCAGCGCGAGCGCCGCGATGAGCGAGAGCCAGAAGGGAAGATCGCCGGCAAGCGCCAGGCGCGGAGCAACAGTCCCCGATACCGACGCCGGGCGGCGCTGCGCACGCGCGATCCGCTGCCGGTCGCGCGAACGCTTCAGAAGCTGCCAGATCCAGAGCAGGAGCAGAACACTCGGCAGCGCGAGGAGCGGCAGCCACGCCGGATCAGCGAAGCGGAGGATCATCCCTTTCGAATCCGGCGCCCGCGCTGACCTGCCTCTTCCGCTTCGCGCCGCTCTTCGGGCCGCATCGGCACGATCACCTTGAACTTCTTCAGCTCGCTCGTGTCGGGCGGCGCCCCGGCCCGGCCATGCACGGTCAGGTCCGGCCGATCCGGCTCGGGCGGAACCGCCTGCTGGCGCGTGGCAATCGCCGCGCGGTAGCGGACGACGAACTCGTAGTTGTAGGCGGCGTCGCGGTGGCCGGCGTGATCGCGCAGCACGCCCGCGTACTGCTTGATGACGGCGTCCAGCTTTCCCGTCATCGCGCGCCAGTCGCCCCCTTCGCGGACGGCCGCGCGGTACGCGGCATTTGCGGCGACGAAGGCGTCCCCTGACGATGCCGAGCGGACAGCCGCGGCGTCACCCAGCCAGTAGCCCGCCGCGGCACGCGCGCGGGCCGCCTCGGCGTCGTCCGTGGAGGCGTCGATCCCTTCGTACGCGCGCTCGTACTGCAGTTTCGCAAGCGACGACTGCGCGTCGGCGATCCGACGCTCCTGCGCCGCCGCGCGCCAGATCAGGCCGCCCGCGACAAACAGCAGCACTGGAATCGTGGCCTGGATGATGGGTGTTCGCATAAGTAATCCGTGTAACCCGTGGCTAAGTCCGCATCCGTGCGATCCGTGCTAAGGGAATGTCTGAAACCATGGAACAGTCAAACGCAGAAGCAAGGCAATCGTCCACAGGCTGGCAGCCGCCAGCGCGAACTGCGCGAACGCCGGCTGCCGTGTGCCGTACTCGCGGATCGAAATCTTCCCCGTCGAGGCGTCGTCGATCGCCTTTACCGCGCGCAGGATCGCTCCCTCGTCCGCCGCGGAGTAGAAGCGGCCTCCCGTTCGCGCAACGGCCGCCTGCCACGCGCGGTCGGAGAGACGCGGATCGTCCGAGCCCTGCCCGCCTGTCCTGATGAAGTACACGGGAATCTTGGCCCTCTCGGCATCGCGCAGAACGTCGAAGGCCGTGCGGCCGTCCTGCAGAATCTCCGCGTCCACGCCGTCGGTGAAGATGACCATCAGGTTGCCCGACGCGTCGAGAAAATCGAACGCGTCGAAGAGCCCGACGCCCTGATCGATCGCCCGGGCGATGACGGTCCCCTGATCGGGGAACGCCATGAACTCGGTCCAGTCGCCGATGAGCGAGATGCTCAGCAGGATGTTCTCGTGATCGCTCGTGAATGGTGTGATGACGTAGGCGTCGTCTCCGAACTCGACGAGTGACATCAGGTCGCGGTACTTGCCGCGCATGCGGAGCTCGACGAAGTGCCGCGCCGCGCCGACCGAGGTGAAGAACGCCGCGTCGCTCGGAGCGCCCTTCGCCAGGCGCGGTGACGGAAACGACGACAGCATGCTGGACGAGGCGTCGATCATCAGCGTGATGCGGCGCCCCGGATACGACGTTTCCTGCCGCTTGAACGTCGTCCGGGGATCGGCGACTGCGAGGATGAAAAAGGGCAGGCCGGCGATGGCGCACGCAAGTGCGCCGTGCCGGAGCACCGCGGCGCGGGACGGTCCAACCCAGCCGAGCAGCGCGGGCAGCGCGATTCCGGACCGGCGGCGGCGTTTGAGGACGAGTCCGATCAGAACCGCCGTCAGCGTCAGCGCTGCGAGCAGCCCGGCAAGCAGACGAGCCGTCGCGGCGTCGGCGAACTGCAGATCGGCGAGCGGTCTCCAGCCGGAAACGATCCGGCTCGCGGCCGAGACGAGCGCGGTCAGCGCTTCCACGGCCGCGCCACCTTCGTTCGCTCGGACGCCATCCGATCCACGAAGTCGAGGCTGCGATCGAACGCCTCGTTCAACGTGGCCGCATCGAGGCCGATGTCTTTCTCACGTCCGTAGCGCACGGCCGTGAAGCGTACGAGCGCCTCGCGCAGCTCGTCGTGATCGGCGAGCGTCTGCGCGGTCGCTGCGCCCGATACGAGCGCGGCGCGGCCGAGCCTGCCGTCCAGGGCAATCTGACCGTCCATCGACGAGGCATCGGGCGCGCCTGTCTTCTGACTCACCGGGCGTCCGGCTGCATACGCCGCGGCGATCCGCAGCGCGGCGAGAGCGCGGCCGGCGAGCGGCGCCGTCCAGCCGGCGTCGCGGCTGGCCCGCTGAATCTCGGCCAGCTCTTTGCGAACGCCCTGCAGGACCGCGGCATCGGGCAGCCCGCGTCCCGCGGGATCAGCCGCGGCGCGCCGCCGGGCGAAGCCCACGAGCACGACGGCGGTCGTAATCGCACCGAGCACGAAGAGCACGATCGCGAGGCCGCGAAGAAGCGTCGCGCGAAAAGAGCGATCCTCGATCTGCTCGAACGTCGAAGCGCCGGGTTCCTGAATGTCGGTCGCGTGATCCGGCACGAGTGAAAGGATCCGTACCGGCAGGGCGGGCATCGCGTACACGAAGTCGCGGCCCCGCACGGCCTCCGCGCCGCCGAGCGCGCCCGGCAGGCGGCTTTCGAGCCGGTAACTCAATTGAAGCGGCGGGAGCACCGCGTCGCCGCCGAAAAGATTCTCGGCGATGACCCTGAGGCTGTACTCGTACTGAAAGAAGCGACGCCCGGGAGAAACGATGTCCTTCGCTCGTGTGCCGCGCAGGACCTCGAACGGCGCAAGTTGTACGACCGCCGGATCGAGGCGCGATTCGTCGATGAGCGCACGTGCAGCCTCGGTGTCGAGGAGCGAGCAGGTCAGCACGACTCCGAACGGTTCACCGACGCGCACGCCGGCGGCATCGGTGCGCCACCAGCACGTGATCGGATCGGTCTCGACTGATTGCGTTTGCGCCGCCACGGATGACACGGATAACGAAGCTACGGATGACACGGATAACACGGAAATGAGGACGGCGATTGACGCGGCGCGGATCCTCATTTCCTGCGCAACCGCCTTTCGGCGACGAACTCCGCCAACGCCAGATCGAAGGCCTCGGGATTTGGTGCGAGTCGCACGACGTCGAGATCGACGTCGCGCGCGACGGCGGCGATGCGGTCCTGCCAGGCCCTGATACGTTCGGCCATCCGCGCGAGCTGCCGGCGCGACATCAGCCGCGACCGGCCCGTCTCGACGTCATGCGCCTGGATCCATCCCGCCGACACGCCCGGCAGCTCGAAAGCGAAGGCCGCGTCGACGAGCGCGACGAAGACGTCATGCGTCGCACCGACCCGCGCCAGCTCCGCGAGCACCTCGTCCGCGTCGTCGAACAGGAAGTCGGACACGACCGGCACCATCGACACTTTTCGAAGAAATCCGGCGACCGTCCCGCTCAGCGAGAGCGCCGGCCGAAGCTCCTGCAGGCCCTCGCCGAACTGGTAAGCATCGAGGCAATGAATGACCTGCCGTTTGCCGATGCGGGGCCCGAGGCCGCGCAGCTCCTTGAATCCGGCGTCGAACATGAGCAGCCCGACGGAGTCCTGGAAGAACACCGCCGACATTCCCAGCGTCGCGATCGCGCGGGCCACCGTCGCCGCGATCGGCCGACCGTCGATCCCGCACCTGGTCGACGCCGACGCGTCCGCAAGAATGACGACGCTCGACGTGCTCGGTTGTTCGAAGTCGCGGACGACGAGCGGGCTGAAGCCGGTGAGTGTGGACTGCGGCCAGTCGATCGACTCGAGGCGATCGCCTGCCTGCCAGTCACGCAGCCCGACGAGATCGAATCCCGAGCCGTGAAAGAGGCTCGAGTGCTCGCCGATCGTGAACTCGCGCATCCGTTTCATGATCCGCAGCTCGATCTCCGTCACGTCCGACAGGGTGACGAGCGGCTCTGTCATGGAATCGGCGTTCGGTCGATGATGTCGGCAATCACGGCGTCGGTCGTGAGGCCGTGGCTCGCGGCGTGCGGTCCGAGCCAGATGCGGTGGCTGAGGACGTACGGCGCCAGATCGTGCAGGTCTTCCGGATAGACGACGTCGCGGCGGCGCGCGAGCAGCGCCCAGACCTTCGCGAGCCGGCCCCAGACGATCAGCGCGCGCGGAGAAGCGCCCAGATCGACGCCGCGTTCGACGAGCTCGGAAGGTGAATGGACGCGCCAGTCGATCTCGGCGTTATACGGGCGTGTAGCCGCCACCAGCCGCTGGATGTAATCCGCGAGCCGCTCGTGCAGGAAGACGCGCTCGCTTATCGCCGCGCGGAGCTGGACGATTCGCTCCTTGGTCGCCAGCGCGCGCAGCCGCACCTGCTTGAAGTCGAAGTTCACGAGCTGCCGTTCCTCCTCGGGCGGGAGGTAGCCGATGTTCACCATCAGCGCGAAGCGATCGGTCGCGGCCTCGGACAGCGGAAACGTGCCCTGGCCGAGCTCGACAGGGTTCATCGTCGCGATCGCGAAGCTGAAGGCCGGCAGCTCGTACGTCGTCTTGCCCACCGTGACGGTCCGATCCTGGAGACCCTCGAGAAAGGCGCTCTGCGATTTCAGCGGGATTCGATTGATCTCGTCGAGCAGGATGACCTCGGCCTCCGCGAGCGGACCGAACTCGGTGACGAGCTCGCCCGTGGCGGGGTTGATCATCTGGAAGCCGACGACCTCGGTCGGCTGCAGATCGGCGCGTCCCTGGAGCCTGACGAATTTCGCGTCGCTGATGGCGGCGAGGATCACGCCGAAGAACGTCTTGCCGACGCCGGGCACGCCGCGCAGGAGCAGGTTGCCGGCGTTGACCTGCCGCTGTTCCTTCTTGTCGTAGGTCGTCGGGATCTCGGAGAGCAGGACGACGTTGGCGAGCGTCTTCGCGGTCTCGTAGCCGACGAGCGCCTTGCGGCCCTCGGCGAGGATTGCTTCGTGAAAGTCGACGGCCTCTGCGAGATCGGGGTGCAGCGCGGGCACTGGAGTCGTTCATCGTATCCCGTGAGCGGGACGGCCGGCAAAGTGCCGCTTGACCTCGGCCGCAAGACCGGGTCAACTAACGCACGGCATGGACATCCAGCCCAACCCTCCATTCGACGAACAGGCAGCGCTCGCGGAGCTCGAACGGCTGCGCGGCGAGCTCCAGGCGGCGCGGAAGCGCCGCGAGGAGATGGCGGAGCAGTTCGACGCATTCGTTCGATCGTTCCAATCCCCGGAAAGCCGGGACGCCCCTCCGCCGGCGGCGACGTCGCTCCGCGCCACCTCCGGACGCGTCGCGCGCACCGCCGACTTTGCGCCGACCGCGGTGTTCGAGCCTGTCGTGCCGATCGAACTGGATGGCGGGCCTCCGGTCGTGGCGGTCCGTTGGAAGCGTGGCTTCGGCGTCGCGCGGCTCGCGGCGGCGGTGGCCATTACCGGCGCCGTACTTCTCGTCGCCCTGCTGTTTTTCCGTGGCGGCCCGAGCACCGGGACCGAGCCGCGGGCTGCGTCCTCAGCGCCGACGCCCGCGCCGGTACCTCCAACCAGGTCAGAGCCTGCGCCAACCCCCGCGGCGGCCGCGGCCCCACAACCGCAGGCGGCCCCAGCGCCACCCGCAGCCCTGACGGCCGAACTCATCGCCGTGCGCCCCGTCTGGGTCCGCGTGATCGTCGACGGCCGGCGGACGATGCAGCGGCAGCTCGCGGCGGGCGAGCGCGTGCCGCTTCGGGCGGAGAAGGTGATCAACCTGCGCGCGGGCGACGCCGGCGCGCTCCGCCTCGTGGTCGACGGACGCGATCAGGGCGTGCTCGGGCGTGATGGGGCGATTGCCACGCGCGCGCTGATGCACGCGGCGAAGTGAACGCGGACGAGGCTGAAGCCTCGTGCTACTCGCCGATGCCGAGCTCGGAAGCGAGGAAGTCCGCCGTGCCGGGCGGACCGGAGAGGCGCAGCCGGATCGTGCCTAGGCCCGGCTCCGCCGTCAGCTCGAACTTCAGAAACTGACAGCACTGACGCTCAACTGCGATGAGATCGATTGCGGCTCGGAGCGTGTCTTCGTCCTGTCCCAGATCGAGCGACATGCCGTCGGGAAGCCGCTCGATCGATCGGACGCTCGCCAGGAACGGCGCGAGCACCTGCGCGCGGCGCTCGCGCAATCCCTCTGATGTCAACGTGCAGCAGACGGGCGGGTGATCGTGCATTTCAGCTTCAGCGCTTGTCGATCGGGCAGCTCTCGCCGAGGAACCGGACGGCCGTCGCGTCCATGACGGGAATGCCGGGCCCCGCGCCGACCTGCGCGTGGACTCCGCCCGGCTGGCCGACGGTAGAGGGCGCGCCAATCATGATGCGTGTGTTGCCGACTTTCATCCCGGGCTGCTGATCGTCGAGCGCAGCTTTTCGGACGATGCCGACGATCTCGACGAAGCGGCCGTCCTGCTTCTTCACCTCGTTCATCACTTCGCGTGGGCCCGCCAGCCGGAAACTGCGGCCCGTCACGTCAGGCCCGCGTTTCACGTCAATTTCGGCGTCGCGCTCGTCACGGCCCGTAGCGGTGAACACGCGCTTTTTCAGGCAGCCGGTCGCGGTGATCTGGACCGAGTCGTCGGGAATTTTCTTGCCCTCCGCTTCCTGCGATTGAACGGTCAGCGTTGCGGCAAACAGGATTGTCGACCAGATGAGCATAAGTGGCCTGAGAAACAGGCGTGGCGTCGATCCACTGTATCACCCAATCGGCACACGCACGGCTACAATGCAGGCTCATGAGCTCCTTGGCGCAGGACCTGCGCTACGCGCTCCGCGCGTTCGCGGCGAGCCCGGCCTTTACTGCCGCCGCGGTCCTCTCCGTCGCGATCGGCGTCGGCGCGAACACCGCGATCTTCAGCGTCGCGAGCGCGCTGCTGCTGCGGCCGCTCCCGTACGCTGACGCCGACCGGCTGGCGATCCTCTGGAACCGCTCGCCGGGCCTCGGCATCGTCGAAGACTGGTTCTCTACTGCGCAGTACTTCGACATCCGAGACGGGCACGATGGCTTCGAGCAGCTCGCGATCGCGATCGGCGGCAACTACAACCTCACCGGCGACGGCGAGCCCGAGCGCATCGGGACGATCCGCGTCTCGTCGAACTTTCTGCCGATGCTTGGCGTACGCCCCGCGGCCGGCCGCTTCTTCCTCGCGGAAGACGACGCGCCCGGGACGACCGGGAGCGCGGTGCTGGGATATGGAACGTGGATGCGGCGCTATGGCGGCGATCCAAAGGCGATCGGCCGGACGCTCATTCTGAACGGCCAGCGGTATCAAGTCGTCGGCGTGCTGCCCGAGGGCTTCGACGTTCCGCGCGAGGTGATGCCCACGCTGGGCGTGGCCGAGCATGCCGAGATCATGATCCCGCTTCCGCTCGGCCCGGATGCGCCGACGATTCGAACGCGCGAAGACTACAACATCGTCGGCAAGCTGAAGCGCGGTGTGGGCGTGGAGAGCGCGCAGGCGAAGATGGACGCACTCACCGCGCGCCTCCGGCGTGATCACCCCGACGTGTATCCGCCCAACGGCGGCCTGACGTTCAGCATCGTACCGCTGCACGAACAGGTGGTCGGCGACGTGCGGCGGTCGCTCGTCGTCCTTGTCGCCGCCGTCGGCCTCGTGCTCCTCATCGCGTGCGCGAACGTCGCGAATCTGCTGCTGTCGCGCGCGCTCGCGCGACAGCGCGAAATCGCCGTGCGCGCGGCGCTCGGCGCCGGACGCGGCCGGATAGTCCGGCAACTGCTGACGGAAAGCACGCTGCTTGCGCTGGCGGGCGGCGCGCTCGGGGTCGCGTTCGCGACCGCCAGCCTGGAAGGCATCCGGGCGCTTGGTGCGCGAAGCGTTCCGCGGCTGCCCGAGATCGCGATCGACGGCGGCGTCCTGTTGTTCACGCTCCTGATCTCACTCGCGGCGGGACTGCTCTTCGGTCTCGCGCCGGCGCTGCGCGTGTCGGCCGCCGATCTGCACAACACGTTGAAGGACGCGGCGCGCGGCTCCGGCACGAGCGCCGTCTGGGGCCGGGGCCAGAATACACGGCGGCTCCTCGTGATCGCGGAGCTCGCACTGTCGGTCGTCCTCCTCATCGCTGCCGGGCTCCTCATTCGCAGCTTCGCTCGCCTGCAGCAGGTGCCGCCCGGCTTCAACCCCTCGAACGTCCTGACGCTCGAGCTGACGATGACGGGGCGCAAGTACACGGAGTCGGCGACCGTGGTCGAAACCTACCGCCTGCTGTGGGAACGGCTGCGGCGTCTGCCGGGCGTGACGGCCGCGGGTGGTATCTCGTCGCTCCCGTTGAGCCAGATGATGGCGTGGGGCCCGATCACCGTCGAGGGACGTACGCCGCCCGCGGGCGAGAAGTTCATCAACGCCGACATGCGGATGGTGAGCGGCGACTACTTCCGCGCGATGGAGATTCCGCTCCTCCGCGGCCGGCTGTTCACCGAGCACGACCGTGCCGACGGTCACCGCGTGGCCGTCATCGACTCTTTCATGGCCGATCAGCTCTGGCCCGGCGTGGACCCGATCGGCAAACGCCTGCGCACCGGCGGCGCCGACTCCACGACGCCTTGGATCACCGTCGTCGGCGTCGTCGGCCGGATCAAGCAGGACGCGTTGGACTCGGACCCGCGCATCGCGATGTATTTTCCGCACTCGCAGTACCCGACGCGCGCCCTGAACGTCGTCTTGCGCAGCCGATCCGATCCGGCGGTGCTCGGCGCGGCCGCGAGAAAAGAGATCCGCGAGCTGGATCGTGAATTACCCGTCTACGGAATGCGGACGATGAGCGAACGCGTCGATCTGTCGCTGGCGCGGCGGCGGTTCTCGATGCTGCTGCTCGCGCTCTTTGCCGCGCTGGCGCTGGGTCTCGCGGCCATCGGCGTCTACGGTGTGATGGCGTACCTGGTCAGCCAGGGCACGAGAGAGATTGGAATACGGATTGCTCTTGGCGCGACGCCGGCGGGCATCCTCACTCTCGTCACGCGTCAGGGGCTGGCGGTCGGCGCCGCGGGGGTCGGCATTGGGCTGGCTGCCGCCTTCGTGCTCACACGCATGATGCGCAGCCTGCTGTACGGAGTGGACGCTTCGGATCCCGCGACGTTCGTGGCGATCGCCGTTCTGCTGATGTTCGTCGCCGTAGCCGCAAGCTATCTGCCGGCCCGTCGCGCCGCGCGGATCGATCCGATCGTGTCGCTGCGCAGCGAGTAGCTCGGCTACTCGGTCCTCAGCGCGCGCAGCGGGTCGATGCGCGCGGCACGCCATGCCGGAAGCGCGCACGCGGCCAGCGCAACGACCGACAACAGCACGACGACCGACAGGTAGGTTGCGGGATCGGTCGGCGTGACGCCGAACACGAAGCTTTCGAAGAGCCTCGCCGTCACGAGCGAGAGCCCGACGCCCGCGGCCAGTCCCCACACGACGAGCCTCCCGCCTTCCGCGAACACGAGCCGGACAACGTCGGCAGGCCGGGCGCCGAGCGCCAGGCGGACGCCCATCTCGGGTACCCGCTCGCGGACGACCTGGGCGAGAAGCCCGTAGACGCCAAGCGCCGCGAGCAGCATGGCGGCGACGGCGAACGCGGTGAGCGCCGTCCGCGCGATCCGCCGATTGCGGGTGTCCGCCAGCTCGAGCTGTTCCATCGTGGTAGCGTTGAACAGCGGTAGATTTCGATCGGCCTCGCGCACGGCGTTCCTGATTTCCGGCACGACCGACAGCGGATCGCCGGGCACGCGTGCAACCAGGAAGAAGCGGCGCTCTGCACGCTGCGCGTACGGGAAATAGAGCTGAGGCTTGGGCTCGGAATCGAGACCGCGATCGCGGACGTTGGCGACCACACCGACGATCTCCCGCCACTGACGATTCTTTTCGTTGCCTGCCTCGTCGATCCGCTTGCCGATTGGATCCTGCCCTGGGAAGTACAGCGCGGCGAGCGCCTCATTAATGACGACCACGCGGAGCTGGCCGTCGACGTCTCGGGCGGTGAACGATCTCCCGCGCTTCAGGGGGATTCCGAGCGTGGCGAAATAGTCGGGTGTCGCGGACCACTGCTCGGCGTGCGGCTGGTTTTCCCCCTCCGGAACAATCAGACCTTCGACGTCGAAGGTCCCGCTCGTGGCCTCGCCGCTCAGGGGCAGCTCCGAAATCGCCCCGACTGGCGCGGAAGCGAGTTTTCTCGTCATCTGCGCAAGCACGGCATCCATGAATTGCACGCGGAGCGCGGGCTCCTCATAGCGAAGCCCCGGTAGCTCTGTCTGGACGGACACGACGCCCTGGGCCCGAAAGCCGGGAGGCACTGTCTCGAGCTCGGCAAGGCTTCGGACGAGCAGGCCCGCGCCGACGAGCAGCGCGAGTGCGACGGCCGTCTGGACGACGATCAGAACTCGCCTCGTCCGTGCCGACTCGCGGCCGCCGGCGCCCTGCGAGCCGGTTCGAAGCCATCCCATCACGTTGATCCGCGCCATCTGCCATGCCGGCACCAGTCCGAGGCCGAGCGCAACGAGCGCGGTGACGACCACGGCAAAGGCCGCAACCGTGCCGTCGATCGCGATGGCGTGCGATCTCGGCAGGGCGACCCGATCGATCCGTTCGAGCGCCGAAACGGCGAGCCAGGAAAGCGCCAGGCCGAGCGCGCCCGCGGCAGCGGCGAGGACCCCCGCTTCGCCGAGACACTGCGCGACGATGCGGCCGCGGCCGGCTCCGAGGGCGACGCGAACCGACAGCTCGCGGCGGCGTTCGGCGGCCCGCGTGAGGAGCAGTCCTGTGACGTTCGTCGCCGCGACGAGGAGCAGCGAAACGACAGCCGCAAACACCAGCAGGAGTCCCGGCCGGATCCGGTTGACGAGCTCTTCCTGCATCGGAACGGCGGTAACCTGGAAGCCGCTGGCGACGGTGTAGCGCGACGGGAATCGTCCGCGCAGCTCCTGGATCGTGGAGTCCACCTGGGCCTGCGCCTGCTCGCGGGTCGCGCCGCGGCGAAGGCGTCCGTAGATGTCGAGGTACTCGTTGCCGCGCTGCGTCTGGGCGGTACGCTCCGGCGTCAGCGCGAACGGCGCCCAGATCTCCGCCTCGGCTTCGCGCCCGTACGTGCGGCCCCAGCTGAATCCGGGCGGCATGACGCCAATCACTTCGTGCGATTCGCCGTTCAGCTGCAGAAGCGATCCGACCGCGCCACGATCGCCGCCGAAGTGCCGCCGCCAGAAGCTGTGGCTGACGAGGACGACGAACTCGCGGCCCGGCTGATCCTCGTCGGGCGAGAACGTTCGGCCGAGCGCAGCCGATGCGCCGAGCGTCTCGAAGAACGTGGCCGAGACCTGAAGCCCTCGAAGCCGCTCGGGCTCGCCCGAACCCGTGAGGTTGGCGTTCCACGGGCGTGCCGCGGAGATCGTCTCGAACGCGCCGACCTGCCGCCGGTAATCCAGGAAGAGCGGGGGCGAGCAGGCGGCCCTCATCCCGGTGTAGTCGTGCCTGAGCTGAACCAGGCGATCCGGCTCCCGAAGCGGCAGCGGCCGGAGCAGCGTCGCGTTCAGGGCGCCGAACGCCGCAACGCTTCCGGCAATCGCAAGCCCCAGCGTGAGGACGATGACGAGCGTCGAACCGGGAGCGCGTCGGGCGGCCCGAAGCCCCTGGCGGAGGTCGAGGCGCAGAAAGTCCAGCATGCCGCTTTGATGGACCCACGACCAGAATGGTTGATCCGTGAAATCCGGGAAATCCGTGGCTCGTGGATCCATGAAATCCGTGGTTAAAATCTGGCCCGTGATTCGAAAAGCGTTCCGCATGTCCGTTCATCCCGGGCACGACGCCGAGTACGCCCGCCGTCACAACCCGATCTGGCCCGAGCTCGAGCGCACGCTGGTAGAGCACGGCGTGAAGAGCTACTCGATCTACCTTGATCCCGGGACGGGCGATCTGTTCGCGTACGCCGAAATAGAGGACGAAGCGCGGTGGGCCGCCATCGCCGCGACCGACGTCTGCCGCCGCTGGTGGCGGTTCATGCGCGAGGTCATGCCGGCCAACGCCGACGACAGTCCCGTCGCGCGCGATCTCCGTGAGGTCTTTCACATCCCGTGATGCACGCCGCAGTCGATCTCGGGGCCGGCAGCGGCCGCGTCTTCCTCGGTGACATACGGCCTGACGCAGCGCGATTGGAGGAGGTCCATCGCTTCCGCTACGCGCCACGCATCAGCGACGGCCACCTGCGGTGGGACACTGCCGCGCTCTTCGACGGCATCCAGACGGGGCTGCGGGACGCGGCCCGGATCGCGCGGGCGTCAGGGGCGAGACTTGCGACGGTCGGCGTCGACTCCTGGGGTGTGGACTACGGCCTCCTCGACAACGAAGGCCATCTCGTCGAGGAGCCGATCGCGTACCGGGACGATCGAACCGTCGGGATGATGGAAGAGGTCTTCGCCCGGCTCCCGCGGGAGGAAATCTTCTCGAAAACCGGCATCCAGTTCCTGCCGCTGAACACGCTCTACCAGCTTGCTGCACACTCCCGTAAGGGTCTTCCCGCACGCGCGGCGCGGCTGCTGCTCATGCCCGATCTCTGCCACCACATGCTCTGCGGGTCGCTGACGAGCGAGCGCACGAGTGCCTCGACGACGCAGCTGCTGAACGTCAGGACGGGGGAGTGGGATGAGGCGCTGGCAGCGGCGGCCGGCATCCCGCTGTCTCTGTTGCCCGAGCTGATCGACGCCGGCACCGACCTGGGCTCCGTCCGCGCGGAACTGGGGCTCGGATCCCCGGGAGTCATTGCACCGGCAACCCACGACACCGCCAGCGCGGTCGTCGGCACACCACTCGAGCCGGGATGGGCATACATCTCGTCAGGCACCTGGTCGCTCGTGGGCGTGGAGTTGACCGAGCCGTTGACGCACGACGAAGTGCTGCGCGCGAACTTCACGAACGAGCGCGGCGTGAACGGCACGCTGCGATTCCTCACGAACGTGATGGGCCTCTGGATCCTGGAGTCGTGCCGGCGCGAGTGGGGAATGGACGCGCCCGAGCACCTCACGACGCTCCTCGAAGCCGTCGCGTCACGGCGCGATGAAAACAGAACGGTATTTCCCGATGCGCCGCGCTTCTTTAACCCGCGCAGCATGACCGCGGAGCTTCGCGCCGCGCTCTCGGAAGCGGGCCATCAGCCTGCCGACGATCCGGTCTTCCTCACGAAGGTCATCCTCGACTCACTCGCCGCGCGCTACGCCTCCGTGGTCGATACGTTGGAAACGCTGACCGGACGAACCATCCCCGGCATCCACATCGTCGGCGGCGGATCGCAGAACGACTACCTGAATCAGGCGACGGCGAATGCGGCGCGCAGGCCTGTCGTGGCAGGACCCGTAGAGGCCACGGCGCTGGGGAATCTGCTGGTGCAGTCGCTCGCGAGCGGGACGATCTCGTCGATCGCCGAAGGCCGTCGTGCGATTGCCTCTAGTCTTCCGCTTCGGAGATTTCAGCCGACCACCAATCTGTAACGGCGCCGCCCCGACCAGGCAGGCAGGAGACGGGTGCGGCTCGGGATGACGCGGAACCCCGCTGAATTCGGACAATCGGGTATGGCTCGATTCTTGGGTACACCCAGGCATGTGGCAGGGCCTGGACCCGGAGCTTCGGCGGCAGCTGGCCACGATAAAGCGCATGGTGACGCGCACGCACGAGACGCCCACCAATGAGTGGCCGCTCGTCTTCGTCGCCGAGCACGACGCCCTCCTCGTCGTGCGCGAATGGCCGGACGGCGATCTCACGGCTTACACGACCAGCGCCACCAGAAGCGAGACGTGAACCCCTAATCAGCACTCTGCAATCACGTCAGCACTCTGCAGTCACACTTCAGCAATCAGCATTCACCAATCAGCACTGAAAGACCACCTGGTCGTACCACCAGAGTTTCTCGAAGAAGGTCCGGACCGCCGGCCACGCTGCGCCGCCGCCAGCGCGCTCGACGATCTCGGCAATCCTGTGACGTCCGTCGACGGCGTCGAACATCCGCTTCTCTTGCGCGTTGATCGCGAGGATCAGGTCGTGGAACGGATGACTCCTGTTCAGCAGCACCGCCGCGGCGCCCACCGGCAGTCGCTCCTGGACACACAGGGTCGACGGGAGGCGAATCGGTACGTAGCTTCGCCATCGCTCATCGTCGAACCGAATGCCGGGGATCGGGCTGGCGTCGCTCCGGCGTGCGATCGCACTGTGCGCCGTCATCGTGCCGCGCCACAATTCGAGCGCGGCGTACTGCTCGCGCTCGGGAAGTGCGGCCAACCGGCTCGCGTGCGGTGTACCGGCGATCGCGCCGCACTGCGGCAGGTACGGCGCCTGCCAGTACCAGCGTCCCAGCGTCAAGCCGTTCCGATCCAGGAAATCCAACAGCTGCGGTACCGAGTACGCCCGGTCGCGCGGGTTCAGCAGGGCATCGGCGAGGGCGTCAGGGCTTTGAGCATCGCGTGCGCCGCGGAGCAGCCCCACCAGCGGATGCTGCTGCGGCAGCGCCTTCACGACAGCAGCCAGATCGACCAGCTCCCGTTCGGATGTGCCGATGCCGAGCCGCCGGCAGTACTCCTGGAGCAGATAGACTCCGCTTCGTCCGTAGGGCGCATAGAGCATCAGGTAGATGGCGCCGTCCGGGCTGAGCACGCCGCGGAGCGCGCCGAGACCGGCGTCGGGATCGGCGAGATGGTGCAGCACGCCGGTGCAGACGATCAGGTCGAAGCTGCGTTCGAGCGCCGACACGTTCTCAATTGCCAACTGGCGCGTGTCGAGGTTGGTGAGGTTGTACTGCCGCTTCAACCGCTCGGTGTGATCGAGGCTCGTCGTGCTGACGTCGATGCCGACCACCCTCGCGTGAGGATGCGTGAGCGCGCACTTCGCGGCCTGCCACGTGCCGCAGCCCGCGACGAGGATGTCGAGATCCGCACTATACGGACGCGTCGGCCAGAAGAGATGGAATTCTGCGCGAGGGCGATTCTGGTCCTGCCACTCGTCGCGGGACCGATCCAGATTCGAAACGGGGGGCGGATAGGGGTGAGCGGTATAGAAGTCGCACACCGGATCCACATTCGGATCCGGCGTGCGAGCGTCTTCAGACACTAATAGGCCTGACGGGCGCGTGACGCGCTATTTCGCGCCCGCCCCGCCGGAGGTGGCCATCGCTTCCTGCGCCTTCCGCGCCTTCTCGAGCGCCTGGTCGATGCTGAAGCTCGCCGGCCGCTGCCGCGGCGGGAACTCCTTGAACGTCGCGAGGAACTGCCCGACGATCTCCTGCGCCGGCACCAGCAGGAACGCGCGATCAGCTTTCCATTTGGCATAGAACATCTGCGCGTCCTCCTTGGCCCGTTCGAACGGGTCGCTGCGCAGGTTGTAGATATCCGGCACCCGCATCGCGACGAGGGGTTCTTCCCACACGGCGAAACCCTTCGCGCGCTGCTCCATGAAGGTCGCCTTCCAGTTGCCGACGCGCAGCGCCATCAGGTCGCCGTCGTCGCTCCAGTACAGAAATGCCTTCCGCGGATTCTCTTTGACCTCGCCCTTCAGGAAGGGCAGCAGGTTGGAGCCGTCGATGTGGACCTTGAAGGTCTTGTTCCCGGACTTGTAGCCCTTCTTCAGTTTCTCGACGATGTCGGGTTCGCCCGCCGCAGCAGCCAGAGTGGGAAGCATGTCCGTGTGCGAGAACACCTCGTTCGAGATGGTGCCCGGCTTGATGACGCCCGGCCAGCGGATCGCGCAGGGCACGCGCCAGCCGCCCTCGAAGTTGGTGTCCTTCTCGCCGCGGAACGGCGTCGTGCCGCCGTCCGGCCAGCTCATGACTTCGGCGCCGTTGTCGGTCGAGTACATGACGATGGTGTTGTCGGTGATCCCGAGCTCGTCGAGCTTGTCGAGGAGCTTCCCGACGTGGCCGTCGTGCTCCACCATGCCGTCGGGATAGATGCCCAGGCCCGTCTTGCCCTCCGACTCCTTCTTCAGGTGTGTGAAGATGTGCATGCGGGTCGAGTTGAACCAGCAGAAGAACGGCGTGCCGTCCTTGACCGACTTCTCCAAGAACGTCATGGTCGCGGCGAGGAACTCCTCGTCGACCGTCCGCATGCGCTCGATCGTCAGCGGGCCGGTGTTCTCGATCTTCTGAGTGCCGTCGGCATTCGCCCAGGATCGAAGGACCCCGCGCGGCGCGTACTTCTTCTTGAACGCAGGATCCTTTGGATAGTCGGGACATTCCGGCTCCTGCTCCGCGTTCAAATGGTAGAGGTTGCCGAAGAACTCGTCGAACCCATGTGCGGTCGGGAGAAACTCGTCGCGGTCGCCGAGGTGGTTCTTCCCGAACTGGCCGGTTACGTAGCCGAGCGGCTTGAGCACGTCGGCGATGGTGGGGTCTTCGGGCTGCAGTCCCAGGTTGGCTCCCGGAAGGCCGACCTTCGTGAGACCTGTTCGGATCGGGGACTGGCCCGTGATGAACGCCGCGCGGCCGGCGGTGCAGCTCTGCTGGCCGTACCAGTCGGTGAAGTTGCAGCCCTCCTTCGCGACGCGGTCGATGTTGGGCGTGCGATACCCCATGATGCCGTGGTTGTTCATGCTGACGTTGAACCAGCCGATGTCGTCGCCCCAGATGATCAGGATGTTGGGTTTGTCCGACTTCGCCATAGCCTCGCTCCTTCGTGTGCTTGTGACCTGGCCGGATGATATTCAATTCGGCGTAGTCACCCCATTGGACCAAGGAACTAGGCGCGTTACTCGAACGTCAGCCGTGTGACTGACGCCGGCGGGAAGCGATAGGTCAATATCCCGCCTTTCGGCGCATCCACGCGGTCGTCCCTCGGCACCACCTCGTTCGGGCGGTCGAACGTGTTGTGCGCGTGGATGTCGGCGGCGGTAATCGTCGTCGCCCGCGCGGACGCCGGCGACCCGCCGCGAATTGCGATCTCCGTGTCTCGTGCCTCGCTGACGTGTGGATTGACTACGGTGAGGGTGATGATGCGGTCTTTGACCGTCGCCGAGCCGGCAAGCCCCCAGAGCGAGCCGTGGTCCTTGACGCGTTCGTACGAGATCCGTGGCGCGGCGAAGACCGTGCGCACCGCCCGGCCGCCGACGTGCGCGCCGTACATTTCGAACACGTGAAAGACGGGCGTGGTGACGAATCGATCCTCGTCCGCGAGGAAGAGCGACTGCAGACAGTTGACGAGTTGCGCCACGTTTCCCATCACGACCTTGTCGGCGTGCCGCTGGAACGTATCGAGTGTCATCGCGGCCAGGAGCGCGTCACGCACGGTCGACTGCTGACCGAGAAGGTGCGCGGGATCGATCTCCGTGCCGGGCTTGTACCACGCGCCCCACTCGTCGACGACCAGCTTCACGCGGCGCTGGCGGTCGATCTCGCCCATGACGGCCCAGTGGCCGGTGATGAGCGATTCCATTTTGTCCGCCTCGTACAACAGCTCGTACCACTCGTCGTTCGTGAAGGCGACGGCGTCTCCCTTGCCCGCGTTCCAGTCCGTGGTTGCGCCGCGGCTCGTGTTCCAGGAGTAGTGATGGAGCGCCCATCCCCAGAGCCCGCGCAGCAGCCCCTCGCTCTTCTCGGCCAGGTTCGTGAAGAACCGTCGCGTCCAGGAGAGATCGCCGCTGTTGGGTCCCGCGCCGATGAGCGCGAGATCGACGCCGTAGTTCGGGATCCACGCGGTGAACCGGCGATACTCGGTGGCGTACTCCTCGGGTGTGAAGTTTCCGCCGCACCCCCACGACTCGTTGCCGATGCCCCAGTAGCGGACCTTGAACGGGTCGCGGTCGCCTCCGGCCGCGCGAAGATCCGCGAGCGTCGAGCTGCCCGCAGGGCTGTTGCAGAACTCGACCCACTGATAGAAGTCGCGCGCCGGCAGGCTTCGAACGTTGGCGGCCAGGTACGGCTCACCGCCGGCGAGGCGGCAGAAGCGGATGAACTCGTTCGTGCCGAAGTGGTTCGGATCGTACTTGCCCGGTCCGTCCGGCAGCTTCGCCATCCCGTCCGCCCAGAAGTTCGTCCGCCGGGGCCGCGACGATCGAGGGCCGACGCCGTCGCGCCAGTCGTAGCTGTCGGCGAAGCAGCCGCCCGGCCAGCGGATGGGGCCGGGGGGCAGCCGGCGCATGTGATCGACGATCGCCCGGCGGATACCGCCCTGATTCGGGATCTTCGATCCTTCGCCGACCCAGATGCCGTCGTACACGACGCCGCCGAGGTGTTCGACGAAGTGGCCGTAGAGATCCGCCGTGACGTTCCCGATCGGCTCGCCGATCGACACTTCGATCCGCGCGTCGGCGGCGCGCGCCGTGCGCGGCGCGAGCGCGGCAACCGAACCGGCGAGCGTCAGCTGAATGAAGTCGCGCCGCTTCATACGATACCCGCCCTCCGGCGGCTTCCGCGTTCGTCTCCGGCCGCCAGAGCGCGTTCCTGCGCCTTGTGTCGCCGGTACTCGCTCGCGCGATACACCGCAATTGGATCGATCGCGCCGCCGCTCCTGAGCCGCGCCATCGCCAGAATCGGCGAGACGTCGGTCGTAAACGCCTGCTTCAGCGTCTGAAGCGCCATGAGCGCGTCGTTCTTCTCCTGATACCCGGCGAGCGCCGCGCGGTCGACCAGGTGCGCCTGCACGAGTGCGCGGACGAGCTCGATCGCGCTCGTGACAAGCGACTCGATGGGGTCCGTGACGTTGTGGGACTGATCGAGCATGTAGGCCGGGCCGAACCCTGGAACGCCTTCGAGCTCGGCGTCGACGAGCTCGTTGAAGATCAGGAACAACTGGAAGGGCTTGATCGATCCCGAGTCGAGGTCGTCGTCTCCGTACTTGCTGTCGTTGAAGTGGAATCCGCCGAGCTTGCCGAGCTGAATGAGCCGCGCGACGATCTGCTCGATGTTCACGTTCGGCGCGTGGTGCCCGAGATCGACGAGCGAGAACGCGCGGTCGCCCAGCGCCTTTGCACAGACGTAGCTCGTCCCCCAGTCGTTCAGCACGGTCGAATAGAAGGCTGGCTCGTAGAACTTGTGCTCGATGAAGAGCCGGCAGCCATCCGGGAGCGCCGCATAGATTTCACGCAGGCTGTCGAGATATCGGTCCAGCGCCTTCCGTGCGTGCACCTGACCCGGAAAGTTGCCGCCGTCAGCGATCCAGACCGTGTGCGCGGCAGCGCCGAGCTCGCGGGCGAGCGCCAGGCACTCGAGATTGTGCTCGATCGCCTGTCGGCGGACGGCAGCATCCGTGTTCGTGAGGCTTCCGAACTTGTACGAAAGCGCCTGCCCGTCCTGGTCCTGAAAGGTGTTCGAGTTCGTCGAGTCGATGTGCAGGCCGCGCGCCGCGGCGAAGGCCGACAGCTCCGACGGCCGCTCGGGGCGATCCCAGGGGATGTGAAGCGAGATCCCGGGCGTCACGCGCACCAGGCGGTAGATCGTTTCGCAATCTTCCAGTTTTTCGAAGATCGTCCGCGGTTCGCCGGCGCCGGGGAACCGCGCGAAGCGCGTGCCGCCGGTTCCGACGCCCCACGATGGAACCGCGACGCGGAACGCCATCGCGCGAGCCGTGACGTCCTCGATCGAGACGCCGCGCCGCTCGAGCCGCGAACCGAGGTGCTCGTAGTCCTCGTCGAGCGCCGCGCGCAGCCGCTGATTTGCGGCGTCGATGTGATTGTCGGTTAGTGTGAAGGCCACGGATTACACCGAAACAGAGCCACGGATTACACGGATGACACAGATAAAAGCCATCGACCCGGAACGATCGGCATGATTCGCAGCTGGTTTCATATCTGATCCGTTTAATCCGTGAAATCCGTGGCTAGATGGATCCGTGCAGTCCGTGGCCACTACCGGGTGAACGCCGCCAGGTTTCCGGCGTCCACGTTCAGCACGTTGCCCGTGCACTTGGCGGACCGATCCGACGCGAAGAAGTAGACCGCCTCCGCCACGTCCTCCGGGAACACGCTTCGTTTGAGGAGGCTGCGCTGCCGGTAGAATTCCTCGACCTCGGAGTCGGCGATTTTGTTGCTGGCGGCGCGGGCGGCGCGCCAGGCGCCGCTCCAGATGCGCGATCCGCGAATCACCGCGTCCGGATTCACCACGTTCGCGCGGATGCCGAATTCGGCTCCTTCGACCGCAAGCGAGCGGGCCAGGTGCAGGGCGGCCGCCTTCGCGGCAGAGTACGCGGCGGCACCCGGCGACGCCACGAGCGCGTTCTTGCTGCCGATGAACACGATCGACCCGCCGCGTCCCTGCGCCTTCATGACGCGGACTCCCTGGCGCGCGACGAGGAAGTACCCGGTCGTCAGCACGTCCAGGTTGCGCTGCCAGGTCTCCAGGGATGTGTCGTCGATCGGCGATGCCGACGCGATCCCGGCGTTCGACACCAGGATGTCGATGCCGCCGAATTCCTGCACGGCCTCGGCAAACGCCGCGGCGACGGAATCCTCGCGGGTGACGTCGCATTTCGCGGCACGGATGCGATCCTGTCCGTACGAGCGTTCGAGCGCGGCACACGCCTCGCCGAGGGCCGCGGCATCGACGTCCACGAGGACGACCGAGGCTCCTTCGTCGAGCAACCGCCGCGCCGTCGCCGATCCGATTCCACCGGCGCCGCCCGTCACGAGCGCGATCCGGCCGGCCAGGCTTTTCGCGGGCGGAAGACGCCGCAGCTTCGCCTCTTCGAGCGACCAGTACTCGATGTCGAAGGCTTCCTGTTCCGGGATCGGCTCGTATCCGTCGACCGCCTCGGCCCACCGGATGATGCGGATGGTGCTCTCGTAGAACTCGGCCGCCACACGCGCCGTCTGCTTGTCCGTCTGGAACGACAGCAGACCGAGGCCGGGAATGAGCACGATCACGGGGCTCGGATCGCGCATGGGCGGCGAGTCGGGATGCTTGCAGCGTTCGTAGGACGCGGTGTAGTCCGCACGGTAGGCGTCGACGAGCGCCGGCAGCCGCTCGATCAGATCCTCCGCGCTGTCGCGGTCCGGTGCGAAGGGCACGAAGAGCGGACGGACTCGCGTCCGGAGGAAATGGTCCGGACAGGTTGTGCCGCGACGCGCCAGCTCCTCGCAGCGTGCCGCGCCGACGAACTCGAGCACGCCAGCCGAGTCGATGACGTGCATGACTTTCGGCGCAGCAGCGCTCAGCATGCCGCGCAGCGCCGGCGCCACGACGCCGATGAGCCGCGCGTGCTCCGCCGCCTGGAGCGCGGGCGTCACCATGGGACCGAACGGATCCCTTCGCCCGTGCGCGTCGAGCCAGTCCGCGGCCTGTTGAATGACGGCGAGCGTCGTCTCGTAGCAGCCGCGGGAGGTGTCGCCCCAGGTAATGAGCCCGTGGCCGCCGAGAACGAGACCGTTCAACCGCTGTCGATCGGCCGCCGCCCGTCCGACCGCCAGGCCGAGATCGAACCCCGGGCGCTGCCAGGGAATCCAGCTGATGGTGTCGCCGAAGATTTGCGCGACGAGCTCGCGGCCGCGCCGCGCCGCGGCGAGCGCGATGATCGCGTCCGCGTGCATGTGATCGATGTGCCGGTGTGGAATGAACGCGTGCAGCGGTGTGTCGATGCTGGCCGCGCGCGCGTTCAGATTGAACGTGCAATGCGGAAAGTACGCCGGCATCTCGTCTTCGTGCTCGCGCCCGCGGTAGATGCTCGTCAGCCCGCGCAGCCTGTCCAGATACAGTGATGCGAAACCGTCGAGCGAGGCGGAGCCGAGGTCGCCGCCCGATCCCTTGACCCAGAGCACTTCGACCTGGGCGCCGGTCAATGGATCCGCCATCGGCACCTTTGCTGACGTGTTGCCGCCGCCGAAGTTCGTGATGCGGAGATCCCTGCCCAGGAGATTCGACCGATACCGCAGCAGTTCAGGCTCGGACAGGCCCTGCGCCTCTTCCTCTCGCCAGAAATCCACGAGTCGTCCGGTGGTCACCGTCGTCCCGTTCGCCATGCGGACGAAATTGTACACATCATTTCCGCGCGAGCGGCGTCAGGGTAACGGGGCCGATCAATCCCGAATCGAGCGGCGTCCACCTGGCCGCCGAGAAGAGACCGTCCGGGCCGCGATTCTCCGCCAGCCGGGCGGGGAAGTTCACGTTGTAGAACTTCTTCCACGAAGCGCCGGCCCTGTCGAGCGACGCGATCCGGTTGGCCATCAGGTTGGTCACGTGAATCTCGAGGACGTTGCTCGCCGAGAGCCACTCCGGGTTGGCGACGACCGCGAAGGTGGGGCCAATCAGCGTGCCGAGATCGCGCCCGTTCAGGTGCACCCGTGCGCTGTCATGGACGCGGCCGAGGTCCAGCCGCCAGGCGAACGCGTCACCAGGTGGCCGCGGGAAGGTCGCGCGGTAGATCGCCGTTCCCGAAAACTCTTTGACGTCCTCGCCGCCGAAGGTGGTCCACGATGCCAGGCGACGGACTTCACGCTCTGACGGCATGGCCGGTCCACCCCTGTCGAACCGGACGGTCCACGGACCCGGGATGTCGATCGGGACCCCACCCGGCTCACCGGAGACGTAGTCCTCGTTGATCCTGGCGCCACCGGTCTGGACGATAACCGATTCAACCGAACCGAGTGAAACGTAGACTTCGAGTTCATCGGTGGGCGATCGCCGGACGCGCGCATCTCCCCGGCTGCCCGTCATGGGATCGAAGATGGCCGCGGACGTGGCGCGACCTCGAAGCGGGATCCAATATTGAAGGCGATGCGGGCTTCGGTTGGCGATGAAGTACGTGAGTCCCGACTTGGACTTCCTGCGTACGAACTCGAAGCCGCGATCGACCAGCAGCTCGGGCGCGACGTCCGCACGCGCGAGGAGCGCGTCGAGATCGTCGCCGCGAAGGATTCTGCCGCGGCCGACGCGCGCCTCGCTCAGGCCGGCCGCGTCAGGTGCAGCGAACCGGAGACCGTCTCGGAGCGTGCGGAACTGCGATTGACGTGCGTCGAGATCTCCAGAGCCGGCAACGCCGGCGGGCAGTCCTCTGAATGCGAGAACGGTTGCTCCTTCCTTTGCGAGCGCCAGGATCTTTTCGAAGGTGTCGAGCGGGATGAACCGGCTCGCGGGCAGGACGACGGTCTTGTAGCGCGCCCGCCCGCCCGTCTGCAGCTCGGAACCCGCGACATGCGCGGCGGCAAGCTGTCGATCGGAGATGTAGTCGTACAGGAACCCGCGTCGCTGCAGCGTCGCCGCGGCTTCCTCGAACGCGTCCCCTTCGGCCGGCGCGTTCGCTCCGCCGAAATGCCGCAGACGGGCGGAACCTCGTACTGCGATCGAATCGTAGAACGGGTAGTAGAGCAGCACATCCTGATCCAGCTCGCCCGCCTGCAGGAAAGACTGCACCCGCGTCACGTAGGCGTTGAGCGCGCCGAAGTCCGTCCACCACGGATTTCGCGTGTTGAACTCGACTGACGCGTAGAAGAGCCATCCCGGCCAGGGCTCCGACAGCGGCGAGTACGCCGTACCGTGATAGACGATGTGGTTGACGCTTGCGAGGAAGAATGTGTCGACCGCCGATCGAACGTCGGCAAGTGTCGAACGGAAGTGCTCTCCGAGCCACGTAGCGGCTTCTGCCGAGACCAGCCGCCGGCCGGCGACGTGCGCGGCGGACGTTGCCCACTTGAGCCGCCGCAAATCGTAGCCTTCGGTCTCCGGAATGTCGCTCGCCGCGTAGAGATCGAGGAGGTTCGCGGGCGAGCCGTGCGCCTGGTTGCGGACGATCCGGCCGCGCGTGCGCGCCCATCCGGCCCATTCGGTCGTGAACGTATCCAACAACAGATCCGAGATCGTCTGCCGATAATCGGCGAGGATGCGGTCGCTGTGATCGTCACTGCGCTTGTCTACGAGCGCTGGGAGGTGACGGCGCAGATCGTATCCGCGCCGGCGCTGAAACTCCGTAAACAGATCACGCGTACCGTCTGCCTGACCCGTCGCATCGTCGACCTCGTACGAATCGTTGAAGAACGCACGAAGGCCGGTGAGGTCCGCGTCCGCGAGGGCGCGATCGAAGCGCGTCAGGTACGTGCGGATCGCGTCGCGCGAAAAGTGGTCGATGACGTTCCCTTCTCCGCCCGGCGCGGCGCGCTCGACGAGCTTGCCGTGCCAGCCGAGAAACACACCGTGCAGCGTCCATGTGCCGGGTGGGGCCGTCCAGTCCAGCACGCCCGACTCGCTCACGCGCGTCGTCAAATCCAGGCTCTCGCCTTGTTGCGATGAGGCCACGAGCGCCGCGAGCGGCGCCGCCTTCGGATAGCGGACCTGCTCGAGCGCCAGGGCCTGAAGGTTCTCGTTCGCCTCGACAGGCTCTTTCAGGTCCACGATCTGGATTCCGCGAGCGCCCGGCCGAAGAAGGGGAGTCGCTTGCGTCCCCGAAGGTGCCGGTTCGGCAGCGGTGACCTCACGGACTTCGTAGACTTGATTTCCCAGCGCCCGCACGAGCGGCTCCTGCTCGAGGCGAACCGGATCGGCGAGCTGCTGACCTCCTTCGACCGTCCAGGTGCGGAAGAGCAACGAGCGGCAGGCGTCACGCTCGGCGATCCACGGCCCTCCAAACGGCCAGCCGGTGCCGGTCGCGATGTCCACGCCAAGGCCGAGCCGACGCGCTTCGCGGAGAGTGTGCGTAAGCAGGTGAACCCAGCGCTCGGAGAGATACGGCACGAACCGGGACTCGGCGCCCGCGGCGCCGTAGATCGGCGTGATCTCGACGCCGCCGATCCCGGCGGCACGAAGCGCCTCGAGCTCCGCGCTCAGCCCGGGCTCGTCGACCGCGCTGCCCGGCCACCACCATCGCGTCCAGGGGCGCGTTTCGCTCGTGACCGGCGGCCAGTCCGAGCTCTGGGCGGTCGATGCCATCGACGCGTAGAGCAGCAGGGCAGCGCCGAGGGCGAGGGTTCGCGGAAGCACGCTGCGCATTCTACGTGCTACCCTCCCGCATCCAATGGCGCTCGTCCGATTGACGGACGTCACGAAGACGTTCGGGGGTGTCCACGCGCTCAGGGGCGTGTCGTTCGAGCTCCGGGCCGGCGAGGTGCACGCCCTCGTGGGCGAGAACGGCGCCGGGAAGAGCACGATGGTGCGCATCCTGACCGGCGCGCACGCGCCCGACTCGGGGTCGATCGAGATCGACGGCCGCGCCGTGCCGCCCGCGCGCATCAACCCGGTGGCGATGCGGGCGCTCGGCGTCGCGCCGATCTATCAGCAGCCCGCGCTTTTTCCGGACCTGACGGTCGCCGAGAACCTCGCGGTCGGCTTCGAACCGCCCGGTGCGTGGCGTCTCGTGAGCTGGCGCCGGCGCCGCACGCGCGCGCGCGAGCTGCTCGACCGCGTGGGGGCGCAGGTCGACGTCGACGCGCCGGCCCGGTCGCTGCGGATGGCGGAGCAGCAGCTCGTCGAGATCGCACGCGCGCTCGGGGCCGACGCCCGCATCGTCTTGATGGACGAGCCGACGGCCGCGCTGACCGACCGGGAAGCGTCGCGCCTGTTCGACCTGATCCGCGAGTTGCGGTCGCGGTCGATCGGGATCGTCTACGTGTCGCATCGCCTCGAAGAGATCGCCGCGATCGCCGATCGCGTTTCCGTGCTGCGCGACGGCGAGCTCGTGGCCACGCGCGACATGGCGGGGACGAGCCCGGCGGAGCTGATTCGATTGATGGTCGGGCGGGAGCTGGAGGCCATCTTTCCCAAACGCGACGTCCCCATCGGCGACGTCGTGCTCGAGACAGAAAAACTTGGCTGTCGCGCGACCGCCGTCAGAAACGTCAGTCTGCAGGTGCGCGCCGGCGAGATCCTGGGGCTTGCGGGCCTGGTCGGATCCGGCCGCACGGAGCTGGCGCAGTCGCTGTTCGGGCTGAAGGCCGCAGACGAAGGTTCGATCAGGCTGAACGGTCGGACGGTTGTCGTTCGAACGGCGCCTGACGCGCTGCGTCTCGGCGTCGCGTACCTGCCGGAAGATCGCCGGCGGCACGGCGTCATTCCCGAAATGTCGGTGGCCGCGAATACGACGCTCGCCAGTCTTCGCGGGATCTCATCGGCCGGCTTCATCGATTTTCAACGGGAACGCGAAGTCGCCGCCGAGTACTCGAAGCGGCTGGCGATCAAGGCGCGATCGATCGATGCGCCGGTTTCGACGCTGTCCGGCGGCAATCAGCAGAAGGTCGCGCTGTCGCGCTGGCTGGCGACGAGGCCGCGCGTCCTGATTCTCGACGAGCCGACTCAGGGCGTGGACGTCGGCGCCAAGGCGGAGATTCACCGGCTGATCGTGGACCTCGCGGCCGGCGGTATGGCGATCCTGCTGATCTCGTCGGAGCTGCCCGAGATTCTCGGCATGAGCGATCGCATCGCCGTCATGCGCGGCGGGGCCGTCGCCGGGGTGCTTCCGCGCGCGGCCGCGACGCCAGAGTCTGTGATGGCGCTGGCATTAGGCAAAAAAGGGGACAGTCACCTTTTTACGGAATCCGAAAAAAGGTGACTGTCCCCTTTTTTGCCCTGGTCGCCCTGCTGCTGGTGCTTGCCGCCGCGGCGCCCGCCTTCTTCGACCCGGCCAACCTTCGCGACCTGCTCCTGGCCGCGGCACCGGTCATCGTTGCCGCCGTCGGCATGACGCTCGTCGTCCTGACGCGGCAGATCGACATCTCGATCGGATCGCAGCTCGCCGTCTGTGCCGTGATCGCGGGCGTCCTGGCGAAGAGCGGACTGCCGGTCGCGCTCGCCGGTCTCGGCGCGGTCGCCGCCGGCGCGCTCATCGGCTCCGTGAACGGCTTGCTCGTCGCCCGCCTCGGCCTTCCCTCCATCGTCGTCACGCTGGCGATGATGGTGGGTCTTCGCGAGACGCTGCGGTGGATCACCGAAGGCATCTGGGTTCGAGAGCTGCCATCGGACTTTCAGTGGATGGGCCTCGGACAGGACGCGGGCCGGTTCGTCATCCCCGCGCTCGCGCTTGGTGTGTGGGCAGCGTCGAGCTGGATCATGCGCTACACGTCGGGTGGACGCGCCGTGTACGCGACCGGATCCGATGCCGAGGCCGCGAGACTCGCCGGCATGCGTCCGAAGCAGGTCGTCTTCTGGGTCTTCGTGGCGATGGGCGCGTTGACCGGCCTCGCGGCGCTTCTCTCCGCCATCCAGTTCATCGACGTGCAGACCAACTCCGGCGTCGGCTTCGAGCTCCGCGTCATCGCCGCGGTCGTCGTCGGAGGCACATCGATCGCGGGCGGCCGCGGCTCGCTGACCGGATCGCTCCTCGGCGTCATCCTCCTGTCGACCGTCGGTCCGGCGCTCGTGTTTCTCGGAAGCCAGGCGTACTGGGACCGGGCGCTCCAGGGACTGATCATCCTGGCCGCAGTCACGGTTGACGCCTTACGCGCTGTCGCATCAGAGGGGCGGGGCCCCGGGTTGCGGAGACGATGAGCGCGCTGACGGTCGAGCGCTCGCTCGCTCTCTGCCTGGCGATCGAGATCGCGATTTTCGCGCTACTCGGCTCGAACTTTGTGACGCTTCAGAACGCCGGTGAGATCATTCGAGCGAGCGCCGAAACGGGTCTCCTCGCGCTCGCGCTGACCCCGATCATTCTGACGGGCGGGATCGATCTGTCGGTTGGATCTCTGCTGGCGCTTTGCGCGGTGGTCTTTGGCATGACGTGGGCCGACGCCGGATGGCCAATCCCGCTCGCGGCGGGTGCCGCGATTGCCGCGGGGCTCGCCGGCGGCGCCCTTAATGCGCTTCTCGTCGCACGCCTCCAGGTTCCACCGCTCATCGTGACGCTCGGCACGTTCTCGCTCTTTCGCGGAATCGCCGAGGGAGCGACGGCCGGAGTGCGCAACTACTCGAACTTCCCCGACGCGTTTCTTTTCCTGGGCCAGGGCGCAGTCGGCTTCATTCCCTCACAGTTCGTCATCCTGCTCGCCGCGGCGGTCGCGATCTGGCTGCTGGTTCACCGGATGACGGTCGGGCGGACGCTGAGCGCGATTGGCTTCTCGATCGATGGCGCCCGCCATGCGGGCCTTCCCGTGGCGCGGCGGCTGAGTCTCGTATACGTTCTGTCCGGTCTCGCGGCCGCCGTCGCCGCCTTGTTGTATGTGGCGCGGCTCGGACAGGCGAAGGCGGACGCCGGCACCGGCTTCGAGCTGACCGCCATTACGGCCGTCGTGCTCGGTGGGACGTCTATCTTTGGCGGCCGCGGCAGCGTGCGCGGGACGCTTCTTGGGCTGGCAACGCTCGCGGTGTTGCAGAATGGTCTCCGTCTGTCCGACCTGCCGGCGGAGCTCGCCGGCGTCGTAACGGCCGTACTGCTCGTAGCCGCGCTCGGCGCGAGCCGCGCTTTCGAAAGGGACACATGACGCGGGCTGGTCTCGTCGCGCTCGTACTGGCTGTATCGGCGGCATGCGGTGGCGGCGGCACCGACAATGTCCTGACCGTCGCGATGATGCCGAAGAACAAGGGCAACCCGTACTTCGCGAGCTGCCGCGTCGGCGCCGAGGCCGCCGCGAAGGAGTTGAACGTCAGGCTGCTGTGGGACGGTCCGACCGAGACGGATCCCGCGAAGCAGAACGAGGTCGTGGACGCCTGGATCACGCGTGGCGTCGACGTCATCGCCGTCAGCGTCGAGAACAAGGAAGCGTTGTCGACCGTACTCCGCAAGGCACGTACTCGCGGAATCAAGGTCATCACCTGGGACGCCGACGCCGAGCCGGACGCACGCGACTACTTCGTCAACCAGGCCACGCCGCGCGGCATCGCGGAGACGCTCGCGGGCCACACGGCGCGTCTCCTCGACGGGCGCGGCGAGTTCGGCGTCATCACCGCGTCGCTGACGGCCGCCAACCAGAACGAATGGCTGCGGCAGCTTCGCGCCGTTCTGGCGGAGCGCTACCCCGATCTCACGCTGGTCGACGTTCGCCCGAGCGATGACGACCGCCGCCGCGCGTTCGAAGAGACGCAGACGATGCTGAAGGTGCATCCGGGCGTGCGGGTCATCATGGCGATCGCGTCGCCCGCGGTCCCCGGCGCGGCAGAAGCGGTCAAGCAGTCGGGCCGGACCGACGTGCGCGTCACCGGCCTCGGGCTGCCTGGAGACGCGAAGCCGTACCTGAAAGACGGCGTGCTCGACTCCGCCGTCCTGTGGAACACCGAAGACCTCGGCTTCCTAACGATGTACACCGCTCACGCGCTCGCGACCGGCGCTCTCAAGCCCGGCGTCACGTCGCTCTCGGCGGGGCGGCTCGGAACGCGACAAGTGGACGGCGATCAGGTGATCCTCGGCACGCCGTTCACGTTCACGAAGGACAACGTCGATCAGTTCAAGTTCTGAGTTATGAGCTTTGAGCTATGAGCTTTGAGCCTTGAGTTCTGAGCTTTGAGCCTTGAGCTATCGTTTACCGGACGATTCTCAGATTCCTCGGCGCCCCAAGAGGGCTGACCGCTTCGTCCGCGCCGATGTCGGTGACGCCGGCCAGGCGGGGCTCGCCGTCCCAGTCGAACATCGCAGCGGCGCGTGGCGTTGCGATCTTGTCGAGTAGTGCCCCAGCGCCCGCAGCGCTCACGTGCAAGTCGCCGCCCGCGGGATTCACGAAGAACGCAGCCGCGGCCGCGGTGTAGTTACCTGTCACAGTGCCAGTCGCGCCGTCGCGCGCGAGGATGTTTCCGTCCAAAATGTTGTTCGCGATGACGACGCCCGTGGTGTGCGGGAAGCGGTACTCGATCGGGCTCCCGTACGTGCGCGAGACGAGGATCGAGTTGTGCAGCACCTGCGTCCCGGGCGAATCGGCGACGTAAATCGCCGTGTCGCCTGCCACGGACGGCCCGCGATAGATGAAGTTGTTGCGGACGATGCCGCCGCTGTGATCGTTCGGCGTCCGCTCGACGAGCCCGAGCGCGATGTCCCGCTGGCAGTTGATGAACGTATTGCCGTCGACGAGCGTGTTCGTCGAGCCGTTCCACATCAGGATCGCCGGCCCGGCCAGCTCGCCCTGGGGCGCGCGAATGTTGCGAAAGAGATTGTGCCGGATGATCCAGTTGTCGCCCGTGTGGACGTCCACGCCGTTCGTGTAGTAATCGCGGCTCGTCGTGACGTACTCGAACACCGAGTACTCGACGATGCCGTTGTCGACGCCGCCGCCCGCGCCGTCGGGATTC
>DATAFJ010000088.1:0-16138 GCA_036257535.1 Vicinamibacterales bacterium
TATCTCGTCGCCGGCGTCGAGCTCGCGGATTCGTGGACGACAGACGGGCACAAGTGGCTGAACGTGCCGTACGACAGCGGGATCGTCTGCGTGGCGCATCCGGCTGCGCATCGCGCCGCCATGAGCCAGACCGCGGCGTACTTAGTTCGCGCAGAGGGCGACGCGCGCGACGGAATGGACTGGACGCCCGAAGCGTCGCGACGGGCGCGGGCGGTGCCGATCTACGCCGTTCTGCGCGCATTAGGCAGGCGCGGCGTCGAGGAGCTCGTCCTGCGTTGTTGCGGCCTGGCCACGCGCATGGCGGATCGTCTCCGAGGAGCGGCCGGTGTCAGCGTGCTGAACGAGGTTGTCCTCAATCAGGTTCTGGTGCGGTTTGACATTCCTGGCACCGAAACGAATCTCACGGACACGGTGATCGCGCGCGTGCAGCGCGACGGCGTGTGCTGGGCCGGCGGTACGAGCTGGAATGGCTCGCGCGCCATGCGGCTGTCGATATCCGGCTGGCGGACGTCCGATGCCGACATCGACCGATCGGCCGACGCCATCCTGCGCGCGCACGCGGCCGAAACGGAATGGGCCTGATGCCGAGACGAGTTGCCGTTCGCCTGTTCCTCTTCTTCTACGTCACTCTCTGGAGCGCGGTCGCCGTTCCCGCTCAGCCGGCGGCCTCGCCGCCGTCCGACTTCGATTCCATCGTGCAGAAGGCGCTGAAGACGTTCGAAGTCCCAGGCCTCTCGCTGGCGATCGTCAAGGATGGGCGGGTCGTTGTCGCCAAGGGGTACGGCGTGCGCACGCTCGGCGATCCGGCTCCCGTCGACGCGGAGACGCTCTTCGGCATCGCGTCGAACACGAAGGTCTTCACAGCGGCGGCGCTCGGGATTCTCGTCGATGCCGGGAAGGTCGAGTGGGACGCGCCGGTCGTAGGTTATCTGCCGTGGTTTCAGATGTGGGATCCGTGGGTCACGCGCGAGCTGACCGTTCGAGATCTGCTCGTGCACCGGAGCGGTCTCGGACTCGGTGCCGGAGATCTGCTGTGGTGGCCGGAATCCACCTACGACCGCAAGGAGATCGCGCGGCGAGTCCGCTTCATTCCCCCGGCCACGAGCTTCCGGAGCGCCTACGCCTACGACAACGTGCTGTATCTGGTCGCGGGTGAGGTCATCGAGACCGTAAGTGGCCAGTCCTGGGAGGACTTCGTCGCGACGCGGATCCTCGCGCCGGTCGGCATGAGCGGCAGCAATGTGAAGCATTCGGCGGCCGCGAAGGGTGGAAACGTGGCGGCGACTCACGCGCGCGTCGAAGGAACGACCAGAAAAATCCGCCCGTTCGAAAGCGACAACACGAACCCGGCCGGCGGGATCAACTCGAATGCACAGGACATGGCCAGGTGGATGAGCGTGCTGCTCGCCAGGGGCCGGATTTCCGGCGGCAATCGGTTGTTCTCCGAAAAGGTCTGGCGGGAGCTGACGACGCTCGTGACGCCCATGCCGGTGTCAGATCTGCCGCCCGAGTTCGAGGCGCTTCGACCCAACTTCATGGGGTACGCGCTCGGCCTGAGCGTCTCCGATTATCGCGGACGCAAGGTTCTTGCCCACACCGGCGGGCTGCCGGGGTACGTCTCACGCGTCACGATGGTTCCGGACCTGAACCTCGGCATCGCCGTTCTCACGAACGCCGAATCCGGCGCCGCATTCAACGCCGTGACGACATCCATCCTCGACAGCTATCTGGATGCGCCTCGCACGGACTGGATCGACCTCCTCGCCAAGGTCCAGGCGCGCATGGAAGCGGCTGCCCTCGGCCAGATCAAGAAGGACTCGTCGAGCCGGGACCGGAGCTCACGCCCGTCGCTGCCGCTCGAGTCTTACGCGGCGACCTACGTGGATCCCTGGTATGGAGAGATCGGCGTCACACTCGAGAGCGGCCGGCTGGTCATGAAGTTCTCGCACACCCCGGCGCTGATTGGCGACCTCGAGCACTGGCAGCACGACTCGTTCATCGTACGCTGGCGCGACCGCGAACTCCGCGCGGACGCCTACGTCACCTTTGCGCTCAATCCCGACGGCAGCATCGATCACGCGCGCATGCGCGCCGTCTCGTCCGAAACCGATTTCAGCTTCGACTTTCACGATCTGCTGCTGACGCCGAAGACGCCCTGACGCCGCAGTTCCTCGATCTGCTCGCTCGAGTACCCGGCCTGTTCGAGCACTGCAGTGTTGTGCTCTCCAAGCAGCGGCGCGCGCCTCGAAGGGTCCAGCGGAGTACGGGACATCTTGATCGGCGTTCCGAGCGCGTGTAGCGCTCCCAGGGCCGGATGATCGACCTCGAGGAGCATGTCGCGCGCGAGGACCTGCGGATCCCGAAACACCTCGCTGTAGTCGTTGATCGGCCCGCACGGGATGCCCGCCTCGTCGAGCCGTGCGAGCCACTCCGAGCGCGGCTCCTCGACGGTAATAGCCTCGATGCGCGCCGCCAGCTCCGCGCGATGCTGGACCCTCGAGGCGTTCGTCACGAACTGAGGCTCCGTGGCCCAGTCGGCATGTCCGAGGAGCGCGCAGAAACGCGCGAACGTACGGTCGTTTGCGGCGCCGACCGTCATGTACCCGTCCGCGCACCGGAACGCCTGGTACGGCGCGCTCAACCGATGCGAGGATCCAACGGGCTGAGGCGCATTGCCCGTCGTGAAGTACTCCGTCGCTTCCCAGACCGAAAGCGCGATTCCTGCCTCGAGGAGCGACGTATCTATCCGCTGGCCGAGCCCGGTCCGCTGCCGGTAGTTCAGCGCCGCCAGGATCCCCGTCACCGCGAACATCCCCGCGCCCAGATCGGTGAGTGGCACGCCGACCTTGACCGGCGGCCGGCCCGGTTCGCCGGTGATCGACATCAAGCCCGACGCCCCCTGCGCAACGAGGTCGAAGCCTCCTTTTTCGCCCGATGGCCCGGTCTGACCGTATCCCGAGATCGACGCGTAGATAAGCCCCGGATTGCTCCCGGCGAGGCTCGCATAGTCGAGACCGAACCGCGCCATCACACCAGGCCGATAGTTTTCGACGATGATGTCTGCGGTGCGCGCCAGACGCCTGAACACGTCCTGGGCCTCCGGCCGCTTGAGATCGAGGACGACGCCGCGTTTGCCGCGGTTGACGGCATTGAACGCGGGGCTCTCGGCGCCGACGGCGCCCGCGAGGTTGCGGGTCCAGTCGCCGCCCGGCGGCTCGATCTTGATCACGTCCGCGCCCATATCGCACAGTAGCATCGCGCAGAACGGACCGGCCATCACCTGAGTGACGTCGAGGACCACAATGCCGTCGAGCAGTGTCTTGTTCGAGATCGATGGGTTCATCGCCACGCTGACCTTCAATCGTCCTCAGGCGCGCAACGCGCTGACCTGGGACATGTATGACGCGCTCGTCGAAGCCTGCGAGCGCGTCGACTCCGAGCCGAACGTCCGTGTGTTCGTGCTGCGCGGCGCCGGCGCGGCCTTCGCGGCAGGCACCGACATCGCGCAGTTCCAGGGCTTCGATGGACCGGCCGGCGTCGCGTACGAGCGCCGGCTGGACGCCGTCATCGATCGCCTGGAGCAGGTGCGTCGCGCCACCATCGCGCAGGTCCATGGCCCGGCAACCGGCGGCGGGCTGGCGATCGCGCTCGCCTGCGACCTTCGCATCGCCGGCGAGAGCGCCCGCTTCGGGATGCCAATCGCCCGCACGCTCGGCAACTGCCTGTCCATCGCCAACTGCGCGCGCGCCGTCGATCTCATCGGTCCCGCCGCGTTCAAAGAGCTCATGCTTACGGGCCGCCTGCTCGACGCCCGCGAGTCGCTCGCTGCCGGTCTCGTCACACGCGTGGTCGAAGACGGCGATCTCGACGACGAAGTGTGGAAGACCGCCCATGATCTCGCCGAGCGCGCGCCGCTGACGATCGAGGTCACCAAAGCCATGCTGGCGCGGCTCCGCGACCATCGCCGGCCGCCGCCCGCCGTTGATCTCGTCGAGCGCTGCTACGGCAGCGCCGACTTCCGTGAAGGCGTTGCCGCTTTCCTGGAGCGGCGGCCGCCACGATTCACGGGGAAATAAACGCCTCCTACCTCCTTCTGACGAACGCGGGAGCAGCGAGCGCCGCGGCCGCGACGGCCAACAGCGCCGCCGAGATCGGCCGCGTGAGAAAGATCATCGCGTTCCCCTCGGCTATCTGCATCGACTGCCGGAACGCGTTCTCGGCGAGCGGCCCGAGCACGAGCGCCGTGATGAAGGCGGCGGGTGAGTAGCCCAGCACCCGCATGCCGACGCCGACGCCGCCGAACGCCAGCATCACGCCGACATCCCACATGCGATTGTTTGCGGCGTAGGCCCCGACGAGGCAGAGCACCAGGATGGCCGGTGCGAGCACCGAGTACGGGACGCGAAGCGCACGCACGAAGACGGGGATCATCAATACGTTCAACAGCACGAGCATGACGTTGCCGACGTACATGCTCGCGATGAGCCCCCACGCGAAGTCCGGGTTGTCCTGGAACAGCGTGGGCCCCGGCCGAAGGCCCCACATGACGAGCGCGCCCGCGAGCACCGCGGTCGTCGTCCCTCCGGGAAGGCCCAGCGTGAGCAGCGGGACGAGCGCCCCGGCCGCGGCGGCGTTGTTCGCAGCCTCCGGCGCGGCGACGCCCTCGACCGCGCCGCGTCCGAAGCGATCCGGGTCGCGCGCAATGCGTTTCTCGGCGGCGTAGGCCAGGAAGGAGGCCAGCGTCGCGCCCGCGCCCGGCAGCGTCCCGATGAAGAAGCCGAGGATCGTTCCGCGGACGATGGGCCAGCGTGCCTGGACCCAGTCGCGCGCGGAAGGAAAAGTGTCGCGGATCGAAAGCCGGGTAGAAGGCGGTGCGGCACCGTCGGCGCCGGAGAGGATCTCGGTGAAACCGAAGAGGGCAATGGACACCGGCAGGAAATCGAAGCCGCTGAACAGGTCGGGCAGGCCGAACGTGAACCGCGGCATGCCAGTCATGACATCCAGGCCGACAGTCGCGACGAGCAGGCCGAGAATCGCAGATATGGCAGCCTTCAGTGGCGAGCCTGATGTCAATCCCGTGAGAAGGCTCAGGCCCAGCACCGTGAGCGCGAAGTATTCCGGCGGCCCGAAGGCGAGCGCCGCGCGCGCGAGCGACGGCGCGACGATCATCAGCGCCGCCGTGCCGACGGTTCCGGCGAAGAACGATCCGCCAGTTGCGATGCCGAGCGCCGCGCCCGCGCGTCCCTGACGCGCCATCTGATACCCGTCGAGCGTCGTCACCACCGTGGCGGACTCGCCCGGCGTGTTGATGAGGACGGACGTGATCGTGCCGCCGTACATCGACCCGTAGTAGATGCCGCAGAGCAGGATGATCGCGCTCGTCGGATTCATGCCGAACGTGAGCGGCAGAAGAAGCGCGACGCCGGACGTCGAGCCGATGCCTGGCAGCGCGCCGACGAGCGTGCCGAGCAGCGCGCCTGCGAAGGCGAAAAGCAGGTTGGCTGGGGTCAGCGCAATCCCGAAGCCGGAGATCAGATGTTCCAGCACCGCTTTATGGCAGCGGGATGCTGAGCCATCGAACGAAGATCAGCCAGACGAGCGCTGGAGTGAGCAGGGCGGCAGCCGCGATGGCTGCGCGCCTGTGCGGATCGAGCCACCAGGCCGCGGCGGCGGTCAGCACCGCCGTCGATGCGACGAAGCCGATGAATGGAACCAGCGCGGCCGCGACGGCAGTAAACAGCGTGAGTGCAACCGCGACGGATCTTCGACGCGCTCGAACCTCCACGGTCGCGCTCGGCTCTGGCGTTGGCGGCACCGTCACTGCGGACCGCATGAGGACGGTTGCCGCGCACACCGCCAGCGCGACGCCGAGCCACAGTGGCAGGAACCCGGGCCCCGGTGACCGATCGACCCAGTAGGGCAGCCGGGAAGCCTGGAAGATGACGAAGATACCGAGGGCGACGAGCAGGACGCCTGCGGCGCGGTCGGCGTTCAACGTGTCTCCGTGGCGGGGTTCAACGCGTCCCTGTTGAGCGCCTCGTGCTTCGCGAGAAACGCACGCGCTTCGTCGCCGGTCTTGAAATACGGCGTCAACGCGAATCGCTCCAGGTATTGCGTTTGCCAGCCGTCCGACTCCGCCACTTTCGCGAGGGCAGCCTCCCAGTACCGCACCGCCTCTGCCGGCGCCTCGCCCGGGAGGGCCACGCCGCGCATCATGCGATGGACGACCTCTATCCCGCGTTCCTTCAGGGTCGGAACGTCCGGCATGATCGCCACCCGCCCCGGTGCCGACACCGCCAGCGGTCGTGCGAGGCCGCCTTTCCATTGAGACAGCATCTCGCTCGGGTTCGGTCCTGCCAGATCGACGTGGCCGCCCACGAGATTCTGCATCGCCTCCGCGCCGCCGCGCGTGTGGACGTAGGTAAAGGACGCGCCGGTCGCGCGCTCGATGAGGATGCCGAGCACGTGATCGCCGCCCCCTTGCGATTCCGTCGAGAACGTCAGCTTGCCCGGGTTGGCCTTTGCGAACGCGATGACCTCCTCGATCGTCTGAAACCGCGACCTCGTCGGCACGACGATCGCCATCTCGTCGAGCGCGAGGATGGCAACGAGCGTCAGGTCCCGGAGCGTCGGTCCCGTGTAGTGAGGCTGGACGCCGAGCGAGACGAGGGGGTCGTTCAGCGTAACAAGCGTATAGCCGTCACGCTTCCGCGACGCGACGTAGGCAAGCCCGACCGCGCCGGACCCGCCGCTCCTGTTCGAGACGGTCACCGGCTGGTCGGACAGTCTGCTTCGGCCGACGATGTCCTGGATGGTGCGAGCCAGATTGTCGCTGCCGCCTCCGGGCGGAAACGGAACGACGATGTCGACCGGCCGGCTCGGGTAGGAGGCGGTCCGTTCAGCAGAGGTGCACGAGACGGCGGCCGTCGCCGCGACTACGAGCCAGCACAGAGTGAGCAGTCGCATGGGACGAAGCGCCCGGGATTATATCGGAGCCTAACAGGACGCGGCCTTTCTCCGTCTAAGGCTGGTATGGTGACTACCGACCTTCGCTACGCCCTTCGCTCGATAGCCAGGCAGAAGACGGCCACGGCGCTTGTCCTGCTGATGCTGTCGCTCGGCATCGCGGCCAACGTCGCGGTGTTCAGCCTGGTCAACGGGCTCTTCCTGCGGCCGTTCGCGTTTCCCGAACAGGACCGCCTCGTCTTCATCAACGAGACCGCGCCGAAGTGGAACCTCGAGATCGTGGGCATCAACTATCCCGACTTCCACACGTGGCGCGAAGGTGTGAAGCTCTTCGAAGGGATCGCTATCTGGGACGGCCAGGCCTTCAATCTTTCGACGTCGACCGGCGCCGAGCGCATTCGGGGCGCGGTCGTCACCCACGATCTTGCGAAGGTACTCGGCATCCGGCCGATCCTCGGCCGCGACTTTGTTCCCGAGGAGGACAAACCGAAGGGACCACCCGTTGTTCTGATCACCGAGGGCGTATGGCGCGAGCGCTTCGGCGGACGTCCGGACGTGCTCGGTCAAACGCTGAAGCTCGACGGCGTCTCACGCACAATCGTCGGCGTGCTGCCGCCGGAGGCCGATTTTCCAGCCAATGCGCAGGTCTGGGTTCCGCTGCAGGGCGATCCGAACGAGGAAGGGCAGAACTATTCGTACAACGGAGTGGGACGCATGAAGGCCGGCGTGACGGTCGAGGCCGCTGGAAAGGATCTGCTGCGCGCCCACGAGCCGGTGTGGAAGCGTCAGGACCAGTCGCGGATCGTCTCCCCCTTCGCCCGATCGCTCCGGGCGGAGTTCGTCCGCGACTTCACGAGCGCAGCGCAGGCGTTGACCGCTGCGGTGGGGCTTCTGCTGCTCGTCGCCTGTGCGAACGTAGCGAGCCTCATGCTGGCGCGCGCCTTCGCGCGGCGCCGCGAGATGGGCATTCGCCTCGCCCTCGGCGCCACGCGCTCGCGCATCGTTCGTCAACTCTTTGCGGAGAACATGATTCTGGCCGTGGCGGGTGCGGCGATCGGCCTGGCACTCGGGCAGTGGGCCATCCAATTGCTGCTGGCGAATGTTCCGGATGAGCTGCCACACTTTGCTTCGTTCGGAATGGATGCTCGCGTGATCGTTTTCGCGGTGGTTGCCTCGATGGTAACGGTGGTGCTCTTCGGGTGGGCTCCAGCCCTGCATGCCTCGCGCGGCGACCTGCGATCGACCGTGCAGGCGACGACGGCCGGGACGACCGGCTCGCCGAAGGGCAAGCGAACGTTGTGGGTTCTCGTGGCTGGCGAGTTCGCGCTTGCCGCGCTGCTGCTCGTGTGCGCCGGCCTGCTGATGCGGGCGTTCGATCGCGTCCGCCACGTCGATCCCGGCTTTCGGGTCGACGGCGTCTTGACGTTTGCCGTCTCTCTGCCTGAGGCGAGCTATCCGAAGGAACATGACCGCCTCGCATTCTGGGAGCGCGTCTCGGAGAGGATGAAGGCCATTCCGGGTGTCGATTCGGCCGGCCTCATTACATGCCTGCCGCTGGGTTGTCACTGGGGCAATTTCTTCCGGATTGAGGGCGTCGATCGCAAACCCGGTGAATCGGTGCCGGTGACGCTGATGCGTTATGCCAGCGCCGATTATTTCAAGACGATGGGCATCCGCCTCAAGTCGGGCCGCTTCTTCGACGACCGGGACGGCCGCGAGCCTCAACCGGTTGATCTGGGCTATCGAGTTCCGCGCGTGGCCATCGTAAACGAGACGTTTGCGAAGACGTTCTGGCCGACCGTAGCCGATCCGGTGGGCCGCCGGTTCAAGTTCAACGACGACAAGGCGCCATGGATGACGGTCGTCGGCCTGGTCCGCGACATTAAGCACTACGGCCTCGAGCGTCCGATGCGGCCTGGCGTGTACTTCCCGCTGCCGGCCGATCCGAGGCAGACCCTGGCCGTCGCGCTTCACACGTCCGGCGATGCCGCCGCTCTTGCAGGTTCCGCGCGCGCGGCCATGCGGGAACTGGACCCCGATCTGCCGCTCTTTCAGGTGAGGACGATGGAGGAGGCGCTGCAGCGGTCGCTGACCGTGCGCGCCGCCTATTCGTGGATGCTCGGTGTATTCGCCCTGCTTGCGCTCATACTTGCGCTCGGCGGAACGTACGGCGTCGCATCCTACCTCGTGACGCAGCGCACGCGTGAAATCGGCATCCGCGTCGCCCTCGGCGCACGCACGATCGATGTCGTCCGTACGGTGGTCGGGCGGGGCGTTGGCGTCGTTGTCGTCGGCATAGCTGTCGGCGTGCTCGCGTCGGTCGGTGCCACGCGGCTTCTCGCGGATCTGCTGTTCGGGTCGGGATCTCGCGACGCCGTGATCTTTGCGGGCGTGGCGTCGCTCCTGCTCGCGACGGCGCTGCTGGCGAACTGGCTGCCGACCAGGCGCGCCGCGCGCATCGATCCAATGAGATCGCTGCGGACAGAGTAGAGCTCTATAGCACCAGGAGTCCTTCCGAACCATCCTCCGTCGCCCGAAGCGAGGACGACGATCGACTCGAGCTGGACGACGACGAGCCCGAGCCGGATGACGAGGAGCTCGATCCGGACGAAGAACTCGAGCTGGACGAGGAGCCCGAGCCGGATGAAGAGCTCGAGCTCGAAGAGCTCGCGCCGCCGGACGACGAGGACGACGACGAGATCGGGTTGGAGGAGGAACTCGATGCGCCGGGCGATGTCGGACTGTCGTTGCAGCCCGCCAGCAGTCCGGACGCGGCCGCGGCCGCGCCGCCCGACAGGAGCAGCAGAAATTCACGGCGTGCGGCGAGGCGCGCCTTTTCTTCCGGTGTGTCTGCCATGACGTATCTCCTTAGGACGTTGCGGCCAGCGCGTCCGCCATCGGCGCGCGGCTGACCCAGCCGTCAAGGTAGAGCTCGATGCGGCGGATGATTTCGTCCGCCGTGATCATGTCCATGCATCGCGGTAGAGTGCCGACGACGTCGACACGAAGCTCCTCCGGGCGATCCTTGTCGTCTCCGTCGCCGAGCGGCACCACTCGCGATTTTCAGCACCCGCCGTTGTCGCAGCATGCGAGAGCACCGACGGTGTGAACGTACTGATGATGCGGGTACGCGGTGAAGTGGGGCGGCTCGCGGCCGCCGGCGATGACCACGCAGGGCCGGCTCTTCGGACGGCCAGGCGGCGTCTCCACCGCCGCGGCGAGATGCATCAACAGGCTGACGGGGCTGACGGCTCCTACTGCATGATGCATGAGACGAATCAGCTGTCGGAGGGAGGTCTGGCCGCGAAGATCGATCACTCCTGCAAGGGGCGGGTGGTGGTGCGACGCCTCGCCGACCTGGACGAACTGAATGCGGCCTCGAAAGTGAGCCACGATCTGCTGATGCCGATCGGGATCCCACCACTTGATGGTGTAATCGCGCTTGCCGCCCGAGACGAGCAGCCAGTACGGCTCGTCGAACGGTTTAGACTCACTCGCCTGTGCGAGCCACTCGCGCTCCACCTCGCCGAGGTGAATATCCCCCCTTGAAGTCGGTGACTCGAATTCGCAGTCCAAGCGTGTCGTTCAAGTACGCGGGAAACGCATGAAGGAAGTGGCACGGCGTCGTGTTGCACCCGTTGATGAGCGGATAGTGGCAGTCCACAATCCGGACGTCCGGGTCCGCTTCGTCGAGAGGCGTGATGTGGGGGTTGGGGGTTGAACAGCCACAGATCCGGGAACGGCGTGCGCACGTCAGTCAGGAACTCGCCCGAGTGCGAGCGATGCAGATCGCGGACGGCGGCGGTCAGCATTACGATATCGCCCGGCGACTGGAAGTTGCGCAGGATCAGCTTTCTCACGGGCAGGTCTATTCTGCAAAGCGAATGCCCATACACGTTTCTGTGCAATCGCCACTGAGAGGGTCCGGTCCGACCTTACGCGGACCGTAAGGAGTTACGCAGCGCGTGAACCAGCGCTGAGGCCGCACGTCACCTCACCGGGGTTTCTGCTGGCGGCGGCTGATCAGAAATGCCGCCAGGTCGGCGGTCTCACCGCGCTCCAAACGAGGCCATGTCTGAAACCGTTTCGCGGCTTCCTGTTCCATTGCCGTCGCGTGATTCCACATCGACGCGATGATGCCAATCGGCTGATCGAGGCCAGGCGCTGAGAGCAGGTCAGGGCCGACGCTCGGCCGGCCCAGCGTGTGGCACGTCGCGCACTTCGTCGAGAACACCTGTCCGCCGCGAAACGGCGTGCCCCGGACGTTGGCGTAGTTCACGAAAAAGAGGTACGCGATGAGGTCAGCCATCTCCTGGCCGGCGAACGTCGGCCGCGCGACGCCGCGACGCGCGAACTCGGTGTTCATTGCTTGACTGTGATTCCACATCAGGCCGGCGATCTCCGGTACGGACCGGGCCATCGTCCGGCCGCGGTTTCCCAGGTCCGGCCCGCCCTGACCGCCTTTGCCTGCCACCGCGTGACACGTAACGCACCCCTTGCTCGAAAACAGCTCAGCGCCCCGCTTCGGGCTGCCCGGCTCGAAGACGATTGGATCGGGAGCTCCCGGAGCCAGGCCGACCTGCAGGTACGCCGCAAGGTCCGTCATCTCGCGGCCGGCAAAGGTCGGCGGCGGCACGCCTTTCTCCTTCATAGCGCTCGTCATCGCGGCAGAGTGGTTCCACAAGGCCTGCGTGAACACGATCGGCGCATACCGGCCACGGAATTTCCTGAGATTCGGTCCCTGGGTCTTTTGCCCGGACACGGGCTCATGACATGCCGCACATCCCTTTTTCTCGAACACCAAACTGCCGAGCGCGGGATTGCCCGCCTCGCGCACCTGAGTCTCGTAATAGCGGAAGGTAGTCAGGTACGCGACGAGGTTGGTGGCCTCAAGCGTTGAGAGCGTCGGCCGTCTGGCGCCGAGCTGCCGCATCTCGCGACGCATCACCGTCGCGTGATTCCATAGGGCCCCGCCGAAGTCGAGCACGTCTCCGAAGTGGGCCGCTCGTGCGAGGTCGGGGCCAGTCATCGCCGTGCCGCGGCCGTCGAGAGAGTGGCAACGTGCGCAGCCTTTTTCTTTGAAGATCGTGGCGCCGGCGGCGGGCTGGTCGGGGAGCTCAACGCTGAGGAGTATCGGCTGGGTCTGCGCGACGACGACTCGCGCGCCAATAGACCCGGCCAGAAGCATCAAGAGCGAAAGCGCAATTTCCGTCGAGCAGCGCGCAGTCAGCTGCATGCGTCGTCCCTCCGATCCGCTACTTCACGAGAAGCACGGGACACTGGGCCAGTATCCCCACCTTATAGCTGATGGATCCCCAGTCCCGGCCGACGAGCGATGGATTGACCTTGTGTGAGGCCAGGACGATCAGATCAACACTCGTGCGGCGGGCGAATCCTACGATCTCTTCGGCGCGTCGGCCGTAGAGGATTTCTTCGTCGACGTCGACCGGCAAACGGCCGGCGCGCTGTTTCAAGCGCGCCATTTCCGTGCGCGCCTTCCTCTCCAGTTTCCGGTAGAAGCCCTTGAGATCATCGAAGTCGATTCCACGAACGGTTTCGATCACATGGACCAGCGTCACGCGTGAACGACCGGGCGCGGACAGTCGCGCCGCCAGATCGAGCGCGCTGACGGTACGGCTGGTCAGGTCTGTCGGGACCAGAATCCTCTCGAACCCGATCTCGGGTCGCTCGGGGCGCGTTCGCATCCTTTTTGTGCGCTTCCTTCGCATGTCGCTGGTCACCTCCAACCTGGATCTCCGTTTCGCCAGCGGCGCTTCCGGAACAGGCGGAACTCGGCGCCGCGGTCGACTTGATCGGCGAGGTAGCAGATGTCGACGCACTTGGATGTGTAGTGGTACCCGAGCTCTTCTTCCTTGTAGGTCACATCCTCCCATTCGTCACCGAGCCCCACGATCGCGTCCGCCGCCTCTTCGGCGACATCCTCCGACGCGCCAGGGAAATGGTCCTTGAGCACAGCGACGACCTTCTCTCGATCGACCATGTGGACACCTCTCGCTTGATCCCTGAAACGGAACGCAATTGCGGTGCCGCAGGCGAATCCGTTACCAGCCGCGATCCCCGATGTGGGCTCGACAGTAGCTGTGCGGATCTTTCCATCATTCACGGGAGATTCTCCGCAGCCAGGCGGTGGGGACGCGGCTTCAACCTCTTTCCCGCGTGACGATTCGCACGCCGCCAGCACCGCGAGGGCTGGCACGGCCATTGCGGAATGGTCGTCCTCATGGACCCGCTTCCTCACCGATACACGGCTACGGCGATCGGCTCGGCGGACGGTGACGTCGCCCTTCTGGCCGAGGGGTTGCCGACGCTGCGCTCCGCGTCGCCGGCCGAATTCGGCGGACCTGGCGACCGGTGGTCACCGGAGACCCTGATCGTCGCGGCCGTCGCCGACTGTTTCGTTCTGACGTTCCGTGCCGTCGCGCAGGCCTCCAGCCTCGCGTGGACGACGATGCACTGTGAGGTTGAGGGCAGGTTGGATCGGGTCGATCGCGTGACGCGGTTCACGCGACTCGACGTCCGAGTACGACTGTACCTGCCGCCTGAAGTGGACGAGGAACGGGCGCAGCGTGTTCTGCAGAAGGCGAAACAAGGCTGCCTGATCACGAACTCACTCAACGCCGAGACTCACCTGGAGTCGTCAGTCTTCTTTGGCTCTGACGTGCCCGCGTACAGCGGAGCGTGAAGAGCCCAAGGCTATCGCTCATGCTTACAGAAACCATCGACCCCTTCGACGTCGTCCTGCGCGACGGCTCCACTCTGACGCTGCGACCCGGGCGAGAAGAGGACGTTCCCGCGCTCCTGGACTTCTTCAACGCCCTGTCGCCGCAGAGCACCTACCAGCGGTTCATGGGGTACTCAAAGCTGACGCAGGACCGCGTGCGCCGGCTCGCGGCCGCCGATCCGGCGATCGGATACTCACTCGTCGGGGAGTGCAACCACCGGATCGTTGCCGCTGCCGGGTACTACCGAACGGACCATCCAGACCGCGCCGAGGTCGCGTTTGCCATCGCCGACGGGATGCAGGGCCGCGGAATCGGCACCCGGATGCTCGACCGGCTGGCCGACGTCGCGCGCGCGCAGGGGATTCGCGCCTTCGAGGCGGACACGCTCGGCGACAACAGGAAGATGATGGACGTTTTCGTCGACTCGGGCTACGAGCTGAAGCGTCGAATCGACGGCAGTGTCGTGCACTTCGCCCTGTCGCTCGACCGGACGCCAGACCTCCTCGAGAAGGCGGCTCGACGGTCGCAGATCGCGGCGACCGCCTCGATGAAGGCGTTCTTCGAGCCGAAGTCGATCGCGGTCGTAGGTGCGAACCGCGAGCGCGGGAAGATTGGCTCGGAGATTCTCCAGAACCTGCGCTCCGCCGGCTTCACCGGGGCGCTCGCGCCGGTTCACCCGACTGCGTCGCACATCCAGGGCCTGCGGGCGTACCCCCGCGTCGCCGACATTCCGGGATCCGTGGATCTGGCGGTGATTGCGGTGCCGGCGCCGTGCGTGCTCGACGCCGTCGACGACTGCCTGGCGAAGGGAGTCCGCGGTATTTGTGTCATCAGCGCGGGGTTCAGCGAGTCGGGACCCGAGGGCCGCGCTCGCGAGGCGGCGCTCGTCGAGCGCATCCGTGCCGCGGGATGCCGACTCGTGGGCCCCAACTGCATGGGGCTGCTCAACACCAACCCGGCGTTTCACCTCAACGCGACGTTCTCGCCCGTCTATCCGCCGGCGGGCGGCGTTGCGATGTCGACGCAGAGCGGCGCGCTCGGGCTCGCCATTCTCGATTATGCCCGCCGGCTCAACATCGGCATCTCGAGCTTCGTCTCGGTCGGCAACAAAGCGGACGTTTCCGGCAACGATCTGATCCAGTACTGGGCCGAGGATCCGAGGACGTCGGTCATCCTGCTCTATCTGGAGAGCTTCGGCAATCCGAAGAAGTTCAGCGAGATCGCGCGCAGGGTGGCTCGATCCAAGCCGATCGTTGCCGTCAAAGCCGGGCGATCGACGGCCGGCGCCCGGGCGGCGTCCTCGCACACCGGGGCACTGGCGTCGAGCGACGCCGTTGTCGACGCCCTCTTCCGGCAGGCCGGGATCATCCGGACGGATACGCTCGAAGAGCTGTTCGACGTCGCCCCGCTTCTCGCGCATCAGCCGATCCCGCGCGGACGTCGCGTCGCGATCCTCACCAACGCGGGCGGGCCAGGGATTCTCGCCGCGGACACCTGCGAGGCGCACGGGCTGGAGCTCCCGGCCCTCGGCGACGCAACCCGCGCAGAGCTGCGCTCCTTTCTGCCGGAGGCCGCGAGCGTCGGGAACCCGGTCGACATGCTGGCCTCGGCGCCGGCGGAGCACTTCAGACGAGCGCTCGAAATCCTGCTTCGAGACGAGCAGGTCGACAGCGTGATGGTGATCTTCATTCCACCGCTCGTCACCGAGCCGGATCTCGTCGCCACCGCCATTGCCGAAAGCGCCCGCCAGGCGGCCGACAAGCCGGTGCTCGCCATCTTCATGCGCGCCGACGGCGCGCCGGCGGCGCTCCTAGGGATTCCGTGCTTTTCGTTCCCGGAATCGGCGGCGATTGCGCTCGCGCGCGCTACGGCATATGGCGTCTGGCGCCAGAAGCCGGCCGACACGATCCCAGTTTTTCCAGACCTTGATTCCGACCGGGCGCGCCGGCTGGTCGACGAAGTCCTCGGGCGCGGCGGCGGGTGGCTGACACCAGACGAATCGCAGGCGCTCATGGAGGCGGTCGGCGTCGAAACGGCTCCCGCGCGGGTCGTGCGATCCGGCCGCGAGGCCGTCGAGGCTGCACGTGCGATAGGCATGCCGGTCGCCTTGAAGGCCATCGGACCGACGCTGCTGCACAAGACGGAGCGGCAGGCGATCCGCCTGAACCTCTTGGAAGAGGCTGCCGTCCTCGCCGCTTACGCTGATCTCGAGATGCGGCTCGGCAAGGAGCTGTCAGGCGTGCTCGTGCAGGCGATGGTCCCTGGCGGGATCGAGATGCTGGTCGGGGCGGTCCAGGATCCCACCTTCGGTCCACTCGTCGTCTGCGGCAGCGGCGGCGTGCTCGTCGAGCTGGTCGGAGACAGAGCCTTCAGACTGCACCCGCTCGGCGTCCGCGACGCCGCCGAGATGATCGACGAGTTGAAGGCGG
>DATAFJ010000099.1:0-2457 GCA_036257535.1 Vicinamibacterales bacterium
GATTCGTTCAGATCCCGAACGTGCCGTCCGGCGGCGCCGGCCTGGGCCTGGCAATTTCCCGACGGATCGTTCAGGCGCACGGTGGGCAGATTGCGGTGCAGTCGGAGCTGGGCCGCGGCACAACGTTCACGTTTACTTTGCCAGCCGTAGCCGCAGCCGCAGCCGCAGATGAACGCAGATGAACGCAGATATACGCAGAATGGTCTGACTATGCGGATACTCATTGTCGACGACGAAGATCACATACGGAAGATGATGCGGCTCACCCTCGAGGCCGCGAGCCATCAGGTCGAGGACGCGGCCAATGGTCACGCCGGGCTCGACTCGTTCGGCGACGGGAAGGGTTGGGATCTCGTGCTGCTTGACCAACGCATGGCAGGTCTCGAAGGCACCGAAGTCCTTCGCGAGATGCGGCGGCGCAAACCGGACGCGGTTGTGATTCTCGTCACCGCCTACGCGTCGATTGACCTCGTCATCGAGGCCATGCATCTCGGCGCGACGGACTTCCTGCGCAAGCCGATGACACCCGACACGCTTCGAGGCGCGGTGGCGGCGGCGGCCGCGCGCGCCGCGCGAATGCCCATCGCCGCGGGCGTCACGCCTTCTGTTCCGGGTCCGATTGAGACGCTTACGATGAATGGCTTCCACATCCGGTATCGCAGGAGCGAAACCGGCGCCGGAGGCGTTGTGAATCACCGGTTCGTCGTCACGCGCTATCCGCAGGTGCACGCGCAGGAGGTTGCCGTGGCGATCGACCCGGAGGCCGTGGCTCGCGTCGCGCGATTGACGCGCCGCGAGCTCGCGCCTGCAGGCGGATTCTGGCGTCATCAGGCAGAACGGCTGCTGGCCGCATACCTCTGGAGCGAGGGCGCAGTCCCGGCGGTCGATCAGTTGCGCGTGACCGACATCACGCGCGCGGAGCTGGACGTCGCCGCGCGATGGTCGGCTGAGTAGATTCCTCTAAACCCTCCGCTCATCTCGTCCATCCAACCTCAATCGGTCGCGATCCGAGCGATCGAGCACCAGGAGCTCTTGAATGGGCCGTGTAATGCCCGACATCAGACAAGCCTTGAAGCGGCTCGGTCGAGAACCAGGCTTTGCCGCTGTTGCGGTTCTTACGCTGGCCCTCGGCATCGGCGCCAACACGGCACTCTTCAGCCTGGTCAAAACGGTCCTCCTCGAGCCCCTGCCCTACGGCGATCCCGAGCGGCTCGTGGTGATCTGGGACACGAGCGATCCGGGCGAAACGACTTGGATATCGGTGCAGGAGATCGTCAACTACCGCGCCGGTTCTCCGAGCCTTGCCGACGTCGCGGGCTACACGGAACTAAACGCGACGCTGACCGGTGGACAGGAACCGGAGCGCGTCCGCGCGGCCGCGACGAGCGCAAATCTCTTCGAGGTGCTTGACGTCTCGCCATTGCTCGGCCGGACGTTCACGCCGGCGGAAGGCGCTCCCGGCGGCCCCGACGTGGTTGTGCTCGGACATGGTCTCTGGCAGCGACGCTTCGGCGGATCGCCAGATGTGATCGGACAGTCCATCCTGTTGAACGGCCGTCCACACACGGTCATCGGCGTCATGCCGCCGGCGTTGCGCCTGCCGCTCGACTACCGCGCCGAGCAGCCCACCGAAGCGTGGGTCCCGCTCGTGATCGATCCCGCGAACCTCGGTCAGTGGGGCAATCGGTCGTACACGGGCATCGGCCGATTGAAGCCGGGCGCCGCGGCGGCGATAGCGACCGAAGAGTTCAAGGTTCTTCGGCGCCGCTGGATCGACGCCGGCTTCATCGCGGATCAGGGTGACCGCTCGATGCTCCGGTCGGCGATCCCCGTCCCCCGCTTCGTCAGCGGCAGCATCCGCGGGCCGCTCTTCATTCTTCTTGGCGCCGTCGCGTTCGTCCTTCTGATCGCCTGCGCCAATATCGTCAATCTGCTCCTCGCGAAGGCGGACGTCAGGCGCCGCGAGATCGCCGTTCGCGCTGCGCTCGGCGCGACGCGTCGGCATCTCGTCTCGCAACTCCTGATTGAAAGTCTGGCGATTTCGCTCGCGGGCGGCGCAGTCGGCGTCGTCCTCGCCTGGCTCGGACTCGACCTGCTGACGGCCTTGCGTCCGGCGAACCTGCCACGACTTGCGGATGTTCGAATCGATTTCGCGGTCCTTGCATTCACCGCCGGCCTGTCGCTCGTCACCGGTTTCCTGTTCGGTCTCGCGCCGGCGCTGCAAGTCTCACGTCCGGATCTGGTCGGCGCGCTCAAGGATGGCGATCGCGGCGGCACGTCGAGCCGGACAGGGGTACGTCTGCGCCAGGCATTGGTCGTCTGTCAGCTCGCAGTTTCAGTCGTGCTGGTCGTCGGCGCAGGGCTACTTCTCCGAAGCCTCGTCGCGCTGAATCACGTCGATCTCGGACTGAACCCGCGAAGCGTTCTGACGGCCGACATCCAGCTTCCCGCCACCAC